>JANOJJ010000228.1:0-4316 GCA_031408155.1 Rubrivivax sp. | reverse complement strand
AGGATCGGCTTTTCGCCGAGATAGAACTCGATCATCCGCGGCACGTAGGGATAGATGCTCTTGTCGTCGGCGATGCCGGTGCCGATCGCATTGCACAGCGTGATGTTGCCGGCGCGGTAGACATCGAGCAGCCCGGCGCAGCCCAGCGTGCTGTCGGCGCGAAAGACATCCGGGTCGAGGAAGTCGTCGTCCACCCGGCGATACACCACGTCCACCCGCCGCGGGCCCTGCGTCGTGCGCATGAAGACGTAGCCATCCTTGACGAACAGGTCCTGGCCCTCGACCAGTTCGATCCCCATCTGCTGGGCCAGGAAGGCGTGCTCGAAGTAGGCGCTGTTGTACATGCCAGGCGTCAGCACCACCACCGCGGGCTCGTTGACACCGGCCGGCGCCACCGCGCGCAGGGTTTCGAGCAGCAGGTCGGGGTAGTGCGCGACCGGCGCCACACGGTGCATGCTGAAGAGCTCGGGAAACAACCGCATCGACATCTTGCGGTTCTCGAGCATGTAGCTCACGCCGCTGGGTACGCGCAGGTTGTCCTCCAGCACGTAGTAGCGCGCCGTGCCGTCGCCCGGGTTGTCCAGGCTGGGCGCGCGCACGATGTCGATCCCGGCGATGTGCGAGAAGATGCCGCCCGGCACGTCCACGCCCATCATCTCCTTGCGGAACTGGGCATTGTCGAGCACCTGCTCGGCGGGCACGATGCCGGCCTCGAGGATCTCCTGGCCGTGGTAGACGTCGTGGACGAAACGGTTGAGCGCCGTCACCCGCTGGCGCAGCCCGGCCTCCATCTCGACCCATTCGAGCTTCGGGATCACGCGCGGGATCAGATCGAACGGGATCAGGCGTTCGGTGCCCGCACCCTCTTCGTCCTTGGCGCCGTAGACCGCGAAGGTGATGCCCACCCGGCGGAAGATCATTTCGGCTTCGCCGCGGCGCGCCGCCATGGTCTCGGTCGACTGGCGCTGCAGCCAGTCGTCGTAGACCCGGTAGTGCTCGCGGACGCTGGCGTCGGCGGCGTGCATTTCATCGAAGCGGGACGTCATCGCATCTCCTCAAGGCCGACCGTCAGCAATCGTCGGGTCTGAGTCAAGCACCCGCGTGCGCACCGCCACCGAGAGCGTGTGACGCCCACCGCCGCGGATCACACCGTGCAGCGGCGTCACGTCGCCGAAATCACGGCCGACGGCCAGCCGCACATGGCCAGCAGCGGGCACCAGATCGTTGGTCGGATCGAGGTCGAGCCACGCGCCCGATGGCAGGCCCGGGCAGTACACCTGGACCCAGGCGTGCGACGCATCGGCACCCAGCAGGTCGGTCGATTCGCCGGGCGAGCGCGTCAACAGGTAGCCGCTGACATAGCGCACCGGCAGGCCGAGCATGCGCATGGCGCCGGCCATCAGGTGTGCGAAGTCCTGGCAGACCCCGGCGCGCTGGGCAAAGGCCTGCTCCAGCGGAGTGTCGATCTGGGTGCTGGCGCTGCGGTACTCGAAGTCCGCGTGAATCCGCCGCATCAGGTCGATCGCAGCCTCAGCTACCGGTCGGCCGGGCGGGAACGACGGCGCCGCGTAGGCGCGCAGCAACTCCAGCCGAGGCACGAAGGGCGACGGCAGCGTGAACTCCACCGCCGCTTCGTACGGCGCGCGGGCGACGTACCGCAACCCGTCGGCCAGCGCATCCCAGGCTGGCGACCGGGCTGGCTCGAGGGCCGCGAAACGGTCCGTCAGGCGCACCTGGTTGCGGCTGCGCACCAGCAGCTGCTCGTGCGCCTGCGCGCGGCTGAACCACAGGCAGGCGTTGCCGAAGACATCGACGCCGGCATGCCGGGTCTCGCCCTCGGGCTCGGTCACCAGCTCGTGCAGCAGCAGTTGCTGGTACGCGTCGGACAGCGGTTGCAGATGTGCCAGGTGATGCGCCAGCGAAACCGGCGCGCTGTACTGGTAGCGGGTTTCGTGGCTGACTTCGAGCAGCATCACACCGCCTGGTCCGTGCCGTGCGCCAGCGTGAAGTAGCGCGTGCCGATCTCGTCGGCCAGCTCCAGCGCAGCGCGGCCGAGCTGACCTGACACCTCGAGCAGCGCTGCTGAAATGCTCGCATCGTCAGCGCCGCGCAGGGCTTCGAGCGTCAGCCCGGCGCCTTCGGTCGGCAGCCTGGCCAGCAGTTCACCATGCCCGTCGGCGTCGCCCGGCAGCTTCTTCAATTCGGTGCGCAAACGGCGCAGCACACCGGCAAAGGCACGCGGGTTGGTGTTGTCGAGCACCAGCAGGTCGGTCAGCGCCAGCAGGTCCTCATGGTGCTGGTAGCGGGCGCGGAAGGTGATGGCACTGTCGAACAGGTCGAGCAGCAGTTCGATGCCGGCAGCCGTCTTCAGCGCGCCGGCTTCGAGGAAGGCCTGGAAGATGGTGCTGACGCCGACCAGGCGTTCGAGCAAGCGGCCGACGGTGAGCAAGCGCCAGCCATGGTCGCGCGTCATGCGGTCGGACTGGGCCCCGGTCACGGCGGCCAGCTGCAGCGCCAGCCGATCCAGCGCCGGCAACACCTGCGGCACCTGCGGCAGGTCGTCACCCGAGGTCTCGAGCGCGGCGACAAAGGACTCGTCCATGCTGCGAATCAGTCCCCATTGCTCTGACGAGAGGCGATCGCGCAGCGCTTGCGACACGCGCTCCAGCGCCTCCAGGTTGTAGGCGATGCTGCAGCTGCCCAACGCGTCGGCCAGCGCGCGCAGCAGCGCACGCTCGAAGACATGTGGCGCCTGCACCAGCGTGGGCACACCCCAGGGCGCCAGGCTGTTGCGCACGCACAGCACCGACAAGGCCTGCAGCACCGGCTCGGACGCGTCGCTGTCGGCGTCGATAAGCATCAGCGTCGAGCGCGCCAGCCGCACCTGCTGCTCGGTGCGCTCGGTGTAGCGGCCGAGCCAGAACAGGTTCTCGCCGGTGCGGCTGGTCACCGGCCGCCGGCGCGCGCCGATGTCGTCCACCGCAAGCCGCTGCGGCAGCATCGAGAAGGTGTCGACCGGGCCGTCGGTCAGCACCCAGGTGTCGAGACTGGTGCCGCCGCGCTGCATCGAGACGCTGGCTTCGTCGCGCTGCGAGACCCGCGTCATGCCGCCCGGCAGCACATGCCAGCGCCCACCGCCGTCCCCAATCACGAACACGCGCACCAAAGCCGGTCGAGGCGCCAGCACGCCGTTACCCCAGATTGGTGCGCGCCCATATCGAATCCGGTCCTGCACCGTCCAGGCGTCGGGGTCGCGGCCGACTTCCTCGGCTGTTGCGCGCTGCAAGCGCGAGCGGCCGCCAGCGCGCGGGAAAGTGCTGCGCAAGACCTTGCCCGGCAGTCGGCCGCGCACGTCGTCCCAGGCCGCCGGCTCGCCGCACCACCAACTGGGCAGCGCGGACATCGCCAGCGGTTCGTCGATCAAGGCCTGACTGATGCCGGGCAGGAAACCCAGCAGCGCCGGGGATTCGAGAAACCCACTGCCCAGCGCATTGGCCATCACCACGCGGCCGGCGCGTGCGGCCTGCAGCAGGCCCGGCACACCCAGCGCCGAGTCGGCGCGCAGCTCCAGCGGGTCGCACCAGTCATCGTCGAGCCGGCGCAGCACGCCGTGCACCGGCTCCAGGCCTTCGACGGTCTTGAGGAACAGGCGCTGACCGCGCACCGTGAGGTCACCGCCTTCGACCAGCGGCAGCCCGAGGTAGCGCGCCAGGTAGGCGTGTTCGAAGTAGGTCTCGCTGTAGGGGCCGGGCGTGAGCAGCACCACGCGCGGCGCCTGCCCGCGGGCGACTTCGCGCGCCATCGAGTCCACGCTGTCGAGCAGCCGGCGATAGCTGCTGGCGATATGCTGCACATGCAGCTCGCGAAAGGCATCGGGAAACTGGCGCGAGATGGTCAGGCGGTTGTGCAGGACGTAGCCCAGGCCGGAGGGCCCTTGCGTGCGCTGCGCCAGCACGCACCACTGGCCGTCGGGGCCGCGTGCCACAAATGTCTCGCCGCGCGTCGTCATCAGCCAATTCCCTTGTCCGGCGGGCACGGAAACGGTACCCACCGGCGCACCGGCTCGCAGCGCTTCCTCCTGATGCCAGCGGCGCAGTGTCCAGTCAGCCGCCGAATGAACACCCGCATCAGGACTTGTCTGGAAAAGCAGGAGTAATTCCTGTACGATTTCCGACTGGTCTCCCGCAGAAATCTCGAGCGGGTCATAGGCTCCCAGGCTCAGAATAAGGGACCGCTGCACATCCGGTTCGGTTTCGCTTCGCAGCCTGGCAGCCAGTAGACTATACGGCGTTCCCAATTGGTGCAGCCGCACGAGG
>JANOJJ010000194.1:0-2208 GCA_031408155.1 Rubrivivax sp. | reverse complement strand
ATCAGCCATCTGGCCAATCAGCGGGCGGGCAACATTTCCGGCGGCCAGAAAAAGCTGCTGGAACTGGGCCGCACCATGATGGTGGATGCCAAGGTCGTTTTCCTTGACGAGGTCGGCGCTGGCGTGAACCGCACGCTGCTGCTGTCGCACATCCGTGCCGCAGACGGCAGCTTCGAACTGGCCGACGACCCGGTGTCGATCGCGACGGCCGCGCGCGCCGGTCCGAGCCACGCTCAGCCTGAGCGCCGGCAGCAAGGCTCAATGTCGTGCCGCCTCGAGCGCCGCGGCCCGGACCTGGGAATGGAACTTCCGGTCCTCGACCAGCATGTGGCGGGCAACCACGTCATAGGCGAAGAAACCGAATAGTTCACCGACTTCGAGTTCATGGCGACGATGGCGCCCGACCAGCCCCTGGGCGCGGCGGATCAATTGGCGGTGCATGCGGCTGTGCGCGTCGAGATCGCCGTACCGTGCCGAGCGCAACTGGTTTTCCTCGGCTTCGAAATGCGCGGCAATGTCGGCGAGCAGGTTTTCGATCATCGACGCCACGGTGCGTCGCTGCGCGCTGCCGAGCATCTCGGTGAGCAGACTGTTCGCGGAGTCGAACAGCGCCCTGTGCTGGGCATCGATCTCCGGGTCGCCGCAGTTGTAGGCTTCGCGCCAGATCAGCTTGACGAATCCAGCCGAACCTTGCACCCCGCGCCGTCCTGCAAACCGGTAGGTCGTGTCGACGTGGACACGGTTGCGACCCGCCCGCTTGGCGCTGTACAGCGCCTGGTCGACACGCTCCAACACGGCATCGATGGAGTCGTCCTCGAGGTCGATCGAGGACAGCCCGATGCTGGCGGTGACTGGGACGAGCAGGCGCTCCAGCTGGAACGGGGTGTCGGCCACGGTTGCGAGCAGCCGCTTGGCATAGGCGCGCGCTGCTTCGACGTCGGTGCCCAGCAGCACGATGGCGAACTCCTCGCCGCCGAGTCGACCCACCGTATCGGTCTTGCGCACTTGCCCGGCGACCAGCCCGGCGAAGTGCCTGAGGACCGCATCGCCGACTGGGTGACCATGCGTGTCGTTGACCCGCTTGAAGTGGTCGATGTCGAGCATCAGCACCGAAACCGGCTGCTCCCGCAGGCGCTGCCGCAGCGCCAGGGCATCCTGCATCCGGGCCATGAAATGGCGCCGGTTGAACAGGCCTGTCAACGCGTCGGTCACGGCCAGCGAGCGCAACTCGTCCTCGGCCTGCTTGCGCACCGTGATGTCGGCGTGGGTGCCGATCAGCCGCAGCGGTCTGGCCTCGGCGTCGCGGCTCACCACCAGGCCACTGTCGACGATCCATTTCCAGCTTCCATCGCCGGCCAGCATGCGGTGCTCGCAGCGGTACGAGTCGGTCGTCCCGTCGAGACAGGGCTGGATGTCGGACAGCACCCGTGGCAGGTCGTCGGGATGAATTCGCTGCCGCCAGGCTTCCAGCGTGTCGGTGCTGTCGTCGTTGCCGAGTCCGAGGATTTCCCGGCAGCGCTTGGAATGGAAGACTTCGCCCTTGCCCACCTCCAACTCCCACACGCCGGCGCCAGCGCCTTCGAGGGCGAACTTCCAGCGCTCCTCGTTCACGCGCACGCGACCCTCGGCGACGTCGCGTGACCGGACATAGGAGCGGATGATCCAGCAATGGATCACGACCGACGAGACGGCGGTCAGGACCACGGCATCGAGCAACGCCGTGAGCCCTTCACTTTGGATGTCGAGCGCGGCCAGGGCCGACATGATGAGTAACTCGACCACGAAGATGACCACCGCGATCCTGAGCACGATCATCGGCCCCGATCCCGCGAGCGCGGCCAGGCGCGCACCGGCGCCAAGCGCTTGCGGCCTGGGGGCGGCGGGCGGCGTCAGTGCAGACTCGGATCTGGTTGGTTCTTGTCTCATCGGTTCGAGACTTGCGACTTCGCGACTCAGGGTAGCGCCTGGCACCGCGCCGGTGCGCGCGGCCCGGCACCCGATCGTCGGTGTCTGGCTGACGCGCAAGGGACATGACGCTCGGGCGCCGGCAGAGCGATTCCCTTGTATCGGCAGCGCCGCCGAATACTCAAGCCTTGGCGCGTGACTGAGTTGTGGCCCGGTACCTTGGCCGGAATTCTCACCTCAGGCTCGAGGCGGACAAGCGCAGGCTACAGTCGCTTGCATGGCCTATGAACTCCACTATTGGCC
>JANOJJ010000172.1:0-3438 GCA_031408155.1 Rubrivivax sp. | reverse complement strand
GCCTGTGCATCAGCTGTTGGTCGCCTGTGGACAACTTTGTTGCTTCGCTGAATCGAGGCGCGGGCCCCGCGGGCGTTGGGCGACCGGCCAGGAAGTGGATCGACAATGAGGGCGATCTTGTCGAATCCGAAGTCGATCATGGACGGGGGGGAACAGGTCTGCGCCTGCGGCCGGGCAGGCGCGCGGGCATGAGCAAATGTTGCTTGGCCACTTTGCTCATCCCCCTTGGGGGGCGGACGACGTATGTCGTCGGCCTGGGGGCATTCATTAGTTCTTGGTCTTGGCTTCGACGTCCACCGTGTTGGTGTCGGCGCGCTTGGCGGCCGTGACCTGTTGCGGTGGCGCCGCGGCCGCGTCGGCCTCGGTGGTTTCACCGCCGCTCTTCATGCCGTCCTTGAAACCCTTGACCGCGCCGCCGAGGTCGGAGCCGATGTTGCGAAGTTTCTTGGTGCCGAAGATGACCACGACGACCAGCAAAACGATCAGCCAATGCCAGATGCTGAAGGAACCCATGATCTCTCTCCTGCGAAAACGCAAACCGTCGATTCTACGAGGCGCGGGTGTGCCGGCCGGCTGTACCCGATATCAACCCTTGACCCAGGGCCTGGGCCCGCCCATGACGTGCATGTGCAGGTGCTGGACCTCCTGTCCGCCGTCACGGCCGGTGTTGATCAGGGTGCGGAAACCGTTGCTGACGCCCAATTCATTCATCAGCCGCGGCGCCAAGCCCAGCATGCGCCCCAGCAGCGCCGTGTGTTCGGGCCCGGTGTCGCTGAGGGTGGCGATGTGGTCCTTGGGGATCACCAGCACGTGCACCGGCGCCCAGGGATGGATGTCGTGGAAGGCCAGCAGTTCCTCGTCTTCGTAGGCTTTTTTCGACGCAATCTGGCCGGCGATGATCTTGCAGAAGATGCAGTGCGGGTCGGCGCACATCAGGCAACCTCCGTGCTTCGCACTGCGGTGTATGAGCCCTTCGGGCGGCCGTGCGCGCTCATGCGACGTTGCTCTCTTTCAGCTCGGCATCGGCATCGCCTTGCCTTCGGCAAAGCTCCACCAGCCGCGGATGAACCGGTACAGGTACCACAGGCCGACCAGCGACCACGCCACCCAGCCCGGAAACACGAACAACAGCCACAACGGCCAGGTCAGCACCAGCCACAGCAGCGTGAACCAGAAACTGCGCGCCTGCCAGCGGAAGTGGCTGCGGTACAGCTCGTCGGGCAGCTCGGAGCGCTTGACGTAGTTGATGATCATCGCGATCACCGAGAAGATGCCGGCCGAGAACCACGACAGCGTGTGCAGGCCGTACAGCACGTGCGTGAGCCAACGCAGCCCGCCGTCCTTGTCGATTTGCTCGCCCGGTGCCAACACTTCGTTCATGCGCCATCTCCTTCTCGTGACTGCGCCTTGCGCAAGGCGAACTCTTCCAGGCCCGACAGGTCCTCGCGCCGTTCCAGCTCGGCCAGCACGTCGGCCGGCTTGAGGCCGAAGGCCGCCAGCGCCACCATGCAGTGGAACCACAGGTCGGCGGTCTCGCCGACGATGCGCGCGCGGTCGCCGTCCTTGGCCGCCATCACGACCTCGGTGGCTTCTTCGCCGATCTTCTTCAAGATGGCGTCGGTGCCTTTGGAAAACAAGCGCGCGACATAACTTTTGTCGGGATCGCCACCGGCCGCGGGCTTGCGGCTCTCGATCAAGGCGGCCAGTCGCGCCAGGCTGTCGGGGCTGTTCATTTGTTGTAGATGCGCTCGGGGTCGACGAGGATCGGCTCCACCCCGGCCCACTGCGCGCCATCCAGGCGCTGGAAGAAACAGCTGTGACGGCCGGTGTGGCAGGCGATGCCAGGTTGATGGCCGAGTTGCGTCACCTTCAGCAGCAGCACGTCGTTGTCGCAGTCCATGCGCACCTCGTGCACCTGCTGGAAGTGGCCGGACTGCTCGCCCTTGTGCCACAACCGCTGGCGCGAGCGGCTCCAGTACACGGCCTGGCCGCGCTCGGCCGTCGCCTGAGCGGCGGCGCGGTTCATCCAGGCGAACATCAGCACGTCGCCGGTCGAGGCTTCCTGCGCGATGACCGGCACCAGGCCGTCGGAGTCCCAATTGATGCTGTCGAGCCAATCCATGCGGGCAGTCTAGTGGGTCGGCCCACTGAAGCCGCGCTCGGCGGCAAACCAGGCCAGCACCGGCACGGTGCCGGGCAGCACTGGCTGCACCTGCACCGGCAGCGCCTGCCAGGCCATGGCCTGGCGCTCGCGCATCTCGAAGTCACCCTGCCAGGCAAAGACCTTGCAGAAGTGAAGGCGAACCCGGGCGTGCGAGTAGTCCATCAGCGCCACCTGCCACGGCACGGCCGCGCCAATGGTGATGCCCAGCTCTTCTTGCAGTTCGCGGCGCAGCGCCTGCTCGACGGTTTCGCCGGGCTCGACCTTTCCGCCAGGGAACTCCCAATAGCCGGCGTAGACCTTGCCTGCGGGCCGGCTGGTCAGCAGGAAGCGGCCCTGGCCGTCGATCAGCACGCCCACGGCGACGTCCACGGGCGTCCGTGCCAGGCTGGCGCCGGTGTCCACGCCAGGGCTGTCCCGGCTGGCGTCAGCCACCGTGGCGCCCGGCGTAGTCGCGAGCAAACTGTTGCGCCACCCGCCCCGAGCGAGAACCGCGCTCGAGCGCCCAGACCAGGCTGTCCTGACGTGCTGCGGCGATCGCCGCTTCGTCGACGCCGAAGGAACGCAGCCACTGCGCAACGATGGCCAGGTACTCGTCCTGCGTGAAAGGGTAGAAGCTGAGCCACAGGCCGAAGCGTTCGCTGAGCGAGATCTTCTCTTCCACCACCTCGCCCGGATGCACCTCACCGTCCTCGGTGTGCTGGTAGGACAGGTTCTCTTTCATGTACTCGGGCAGCAGGTGGCGGCGGTTGCTGGTGGCGTAGATCAGCAGGTTGTCGCTGGCCTGCGCCACGCTGCCATCGAGCACGCTCTTCAACGCCTTGTAGCCGGGCTCGCCCTCGTCGAAGCTGAGGTCGTCACAGAACACGATGAAGCGTTCGGGCCGTTCGGCCACCAGGTCCACCAGGTCCGGCAGGTCGACGAGGTCGGCCTTGTCGACCTCGATCAGACGCAGCCCCTGCGGCGAAAACTCGTTCAGGCAGGCCTTGATGAGCGAGCTTTTTCCCGTGCCGCGCGCGCCGGTCAGCAGCACGTTGTTGGCGCCGCGCCCGGCCACGAACTGCTCGGTGTTGCGCAGCAGGCGATCCTTCTGCGCGTCGACCTCCTTCAGGTCGGCCAGGCGGATGGTGGAGATGTGCTTGACGGGCTCTAGCACGCACGCGCTGCCGCGGCGCCGGTAGCGCATGGCCACCGAAGCCGACCAGTCGGGCGCCGTGGCGGCGCCGAGGTGGGCACCCTGCTGAGCGAGAACCTGTGGCTCAGCCTGGGCTGGAACT
>JANOJJ010000146.1:0-3250 GCA_031408155.1 Rubrivivax sp. | reverse complement strand
TCGTCAGCGGCCACGCCGAACTGACCGCCGACTGCTTTGCCTGCCATGCACCCCTGCGCGGTGCTACGTCGCCGCGCTGCATCGCCTGCCATGCCTTGCCCGACATCGGCGTGCGCACGACCAAGGGCGTGCCGCTCGCTGGGCGGACCGTGAAGACCTCATTCCACCAGGAATTGATCGAACAGGACTGCATGGCCTGCCACAGCGACCATCAAGGCGTGAAGCTCACGCACCGCAGCCGCAAGCCGTTCTCGCACGCGCTGTTGCGTGCACCGGTGCGCGAGCGCTGCGAAAGCTGCCACACCAGTCCCAAGGACAACATCCACCGCGATATCAGCGTGAGCTGCGGGCAATGCCACCAGCCCGAACGCTGGAAGCCGGCCACCTTCGAGCATGGGCTGCTCGCCAAAGCCGTTCTCGACCGTTGCGAGGCTTGCCACAAGGCTCCGGTCGACAGCCTGCACCGCCAGCTCAAGGGCAACTGCATGCATTGCCACAGTCAGGAGCGCTGGAAGCCCGCCACCTTCGACCACGACAAGCTGTTCGTGCTGGATCGCGACCACAACACGAAATGCGTGACCTGCCACACCAACGACGACTACAGCCGCTACACCTGCTACGGCTGCCACGAGCACAGGCCCGACAAGATACGGGCGAAGCACCTGGAGGAAGGCATTCGAGAGTTCGAGAACTGCGTCGAGTGCCATCGAAGCGCAAGCGAAGAACCGAAAGGCAAAGGTTCAGGCAAGAAGCGCATGCGCGACTGAATCAGTTCACCCAGCGGCCCGGACGCCACCTGTTCAACAGGAGAAGCGAGATGGCTTCCGATGCAAATGGTCAACGAGGCAATCTCAACCCGTGCCTGAACTTCCACCGGCCATGCCCATACGCCACCGAGCGGGCTGACCCCAAGAGGCCCGGGCGTTGCCCACCGCCGAGGCCCTCGACTGCGTTACGGGCAGTCACCGCGCGACTACCATGCCGGCGGTTCGAACCCGACGTGACCCATCCGCGTCCTGAGCATGCCCTGAATGTCGCGAGGACCTCCCGTCGAATTCGAAAGCCGGCAGCGGGTCGTTCTGACGCCTTGACGAACGACCGCTTCTGAGTTCGGCGAGGTCCGCCTTGGGCCGACACGAATTGTTCGACCACTGTGCTCAGCGCCAACTAGCGGTCGTTCGACAACGCGGCCACTGTCGTTCACCGCGGTCGGTCCTGGCCATCGGTGCAGCGGTGGCTCGCAGCACGCTGCCAAGTTCAGGTCGAGCGCAGGCCGAGCACAACGCCGACCGGCCGACCGACGCATCAGCGCTGGCCCTGCCCGTGCCCGGCCGGCGAGCGCCGGTAGTGCTCGCGCAGCACGTCGCGACCGAAGTCGCCCTCGAAGTCGCGCCACACCGAGTGGACGTGGTTGCCGCCCGAGTTGTCGAACTCGATCAGGAAGTTGCTTCCCTGGATGCGGAAGTAGTGCGGCTCTCCCGGCACGGTGGAGCCGGCCCAGGCCATGCGGAGGGTGTCGAGCGGCTCGGCCCGCACCCGCGCCAGGCGCGCCTGCGTCAGCTCGGGCTGCAGGTGGTCGGCGAACACGGTCACCAGCTTCAGCAGCAGCGCCTGTTGCGTCGCGTTCATTGCTTCGAACGCCAGCCCGGCGGCGTTCAGCGGTCGGGCTCGCGGCGCATTGCGGCTGAGGATGTCACCGTAGGGCCGCGGGTCGATGATCGCCATCCGACGCTGCGCCTCGCTCAAGCTCGTGAGCCACTGCCGCGCGCTGTCTTCCTCGGTGCCGAGCAACCGGAACCCGGTGCGCTGTGCGCCGCTTCCCGCGTCGCGCGTCACCCGCGCCGGGTTGGCGCCGAAGAACTGCGGCAGGGTGGCGACATAGCGGTCTGCTTCGAGGCTGAAGTGCAGCGACAGGTGGTGTCCTTCGATGCGCCAACCCCAGCCGCCCTCGCCCGGCTTGCCGTACAGCGCGAGTGCGTAGTTCTCGGGATCGCGCGAGAGGCCGAAGGCTTCCAGCTCGCGCAGCGTGATCTCCAGCGACATCAGCGCGTGCACCTTGTCGTGGCCGTCCTCGTTGAGCGCGCTGCGCAGCAACGCGGTGGTGGCGGTGCGCTGGCTCGGTGACATCCGCTTCCACTCCAGGCCGTCGCGACGCCGGGGCGTGTAGTGCCAGTCGCCGCGCAACTCGTCGCTGAACGGATACTGCAGGTCGCCCCGCTCGCCGGCCGGCGTGGCCTCGATCAGGCACAGCGCAATGGCGCTGGCCGACTCGCCACTTGCCGGCGCCTGCGACCAGGCCAGTGGCGCCAGCAGCGCCAGCCACGCGGCGGCGAGTGTGCGCAGGCCGCCGCATCCCAGACTGACGCGCGGCCTCATGGCACCACCAGCCGGCCGATGACCTGCAGCGGCGCCGCGGGGCCGGCGCCGGCGCGCACGACCACCGACTCTCCCGGGGCCAATGCGACGCCGCCGACGATGTGGCTGATCGTCACGCCGTGCGACACCAGCACCACCAACTCGCCGGGCTTCGACGATTGCGCGTACTGCCTGACGGCCGTGGCCTGCGCGTCGGCGCCACTGCGGTCCTCGAAGATGTTGGACAGCGCCGCCCAGTCGTCATGGCGCCCGAAGGCCAAGGTGGCGGTATCGCGCGCGCGGCACCACGGCGAGTTGCGCACGATCGCGGCGCGCACCTGGTGGGCCGCGAACCACTGCCCGATGCGTTTGGCATGCGCGATGCCGCTGGCGTCGAGGTTGCGCTGGCTGTCGCAGCGTTCGACACGCCAGCCCGGCGGGTCGCCCACGCCGGCGGTGGTCTGGGTGTGCCGCATCAGCAGCACCGCCCCGCTTCGCAACTCGCCCAACAGCGCCGAATCGTCGGCAGCGGCGCCGGCGTTCAGCCCACAAAGCATGATGCCCCACAGGGCGAGCAGGAAACGGCAGATCAGATCGACGCGCACTCGGCAGCTCCGTCCGGAGGAAAGCTAACTCTGCATCGTAGGACGATTCGTATCAATCCCACGTGCGCCACATTGCGGTGGTGCGAATGTCAGCTCTCGGGCCAATGAATCTAGTAGTCGGACAACCGGTGTGGGTCGCAAGTACCCGTTGGCTTTTTCGGTCAGCAGACGTTCGGGCGGCCGCAACGCAATGGCGCACGGGCAAGGTCAGCAGTACCTTGAAACCAGTCATCGGGCCGAATGGTCGCTGGCCGCTTCGATGGCCGCAATGTGGCAAAGACCGTGAGTTC
>JANOJJ010000079.1:0-6987 GCA_031408155.1 Rubrivivax sp. | reverse complement strand
CCTGGGGGCTCAGCATGGGCGGCTCGCTTGTCGGGGATTCACGGAGTCCCAGTTTAGTACAGTAGCGTACAGTCAGGCCTAGCACATTCCATCACGCCACCGCAGGAGCCACCATGAGTACTGACACGACCGACTTCCCCGCCATCCGCGTCGAGCACCGCGACGGCCTGGCCATCGTCAGCCTGTCACAGCCCGAGCGGGGCAACCCCTTCGATGGCAATTTCACGACCGGGTTCAGACAGGTGGCCCTGGACTTGTGGGACCGGCCTGGGCTGCGCGCCGTGCTGCTGCGCGCGGACGGCGCCAACTACAGCTTCGGCGGTGACCTCAAGGCCTTTTATCCGGTGCGCGCCGAGTTGCCTGCGCTGGTGCGGCGATGGACGGCTGATCTTCACATGGGCCTGCAGCGTTTCTGGCAGCTGCCGGTGCCGGTAGTCAGCGCCGTGCAGGGCTACGCGATGGGCGGCGGGGTAGCGCTGCTGGCCGGCTGCGACGTGGTGCTGGCGGGCGTATCCAGCAAGATCGGGTCGGCCTTCGCGCAGCTGGGCTTCAGCTGCGATTCCGGGTCCAGCGCCACGCTCACCGCCCGCATGGGGGCGTCACGGGCGCGCCGCTTCGTGCTGCTGGCCGAGGTGCTCGAGAGCGCCGAGGCGCTGCAATGCGGGCTGGTCGATCGGGTCGTCGCCGACGACCTGCTGCAGGACCAGGCCCTGGCGTTGGCCACGCAACTGGCGCAGGGCCCGACCCTGGCCTACGGCCAGATCAAGCGCCTGTTCCTGCGCGCCGGCGTCGCGCAGCTGGAGGCTCAACTGGAGGACGAAGCGCTGACGCTGGCGCGCATCTCGGCCAGTGCCGATGCGCAGGAAGGCATCAGCGCCATGGTCGAGCGCCGCAAGCCAGCGTTCCGCGGGGTGTGAGCCGGATGGACTATCACGATCTGCTCATCGAGCGCAGCGACGAGGGTTTCGCCACCATCATCCTGAACCGGCCCGACAAGCTCAACACGCTGTCGATCCGTCTGCGCCAGGAATTCGATTCCGTGATCGACGCGCTGGAGGCCGACCCGGCGGTCCGCGTGCTCATCCTCACCGGCGCCGGACGGGCCTTCACGGCGGGGCTCGATCTCGACGAGTGGGCGGCGCCCGGGGTCAGCGCGGCAGCGGCGTATGTGCACGACGTCGTGGCCGCGTTGCAGTGCTTCACCGGACCGGTGATCGGCGCCATCAATGGCTTGGCCATCACCGGCGGCGTGGAGATCGCGCTCGCCTGCGATGTGCTGATCGCGTCCAGCGACGCGCGCTTCGCCGATACCCATGTGCTGGTCGGGCTGTTGCCCGGTTGGGGTGGCTCGGTGCGCCTGCAACAGCGCATCGGACCGCACCGCGCGAAGGAGCTGGCGCTGACCGGGCGCTTCCTGGGTGCCGACGAGGCCCTGGCTTGGGGCTTCGTCAACCGCGTCGTGGTTCCGGACCAACTTCAGCCCGAAGCCCAGGCGATGGCGCGGCAAATGCTGGTCGGCGTGCCGGCGGCGCTGGTCGCCTACAAGCAACTGCTCGACGCGGAGGCCGGCACCACGCTGACCGAAGCCTTGCGCATCGAACGCGCTGCCTCGCTGGCCAACAACCTGCCCGTCAGCCGCCAAGAGATCGACGCCAGGCTGGCGCGTTTGCGCAAGGTTGGCCGGGGGAAGAACGGATGACCGATTCGGCCGTGCGACCCTGGGACGGCCGGGACCTGGCCGACCTGTTCAGGTTGACGCCGGTGAGCGCGAACCACCTGCGCAACCGCTGCGCCGAGCGCAACGCGCACGACCGCACCTACGGCGGGCAGTTGCTGGCCCAGGCCTTGGTGGCCGCCGCGCACACCGTGCCGACCGACCGCACCGTCAGCACGATGCAGTTCCTGTTTCTGCAGGGCACGCTGCACCAGCATGCGATCGACTTCCAGGTCACGCCGCTGCAGGATGGCAAGCGCTTCACGTCACGCCATGTGCGTGGCTCGCAGGCTGGCGGGCGCAACGTGTTCGATGCCCAGCTGAGCTTTGCCACGCCGCTGTCCGCACCCGCGCACATGGCACCGCCCGAACCCTCGTCCGCCGTGCTGGAGGACCCCGAGACGCTGCCGCGGCCGAGCGACCTTCCGCGTGCCTGGGCCGACACCATTGAAGCGGCGCTGGGCTACTGCCTTGTCAACCACGCCGTGGTGGACTTTCGACTGCCCGACGCTGCCGAAGGCCTGCTGCTGGACTTGCCCGAGCCGCGCATGCGCTTCTGGATGAAGACGCACCAGGCGCTGCCCGACGACGCCGTGCTGCATGCCGCCAGCTTCGCCTACCTCTCGGACTGGTGGCTCAACTATGCCGCCGTGGGCGGGCATCTGGCTGGTCTGGAGCCGGGCAAGGCGCTGTACGTGGCGAGCCTGAACCATGCGATCTGGCTGCATCGGCCGCTGTGCGCCGACGACTGGCTGCACTTCTTGCCACAGCACGGCGACCGCGGCGGGGGTCTTCAGAACGTTCAACCGCACCTGCCGCGGGCCAATGTGACTGCAGAAAGCCGCGCACCGATACCCGCAGCATCTCGCGCTCCTGCGGGCCGGGAAGGGCGGCGCGCGCAACGGGTTCGACCGACAGCTTCAAGGTGGGTGTCTTCCGGGCTCGCCCAGGGGTCGCTCAATACTTGACGCGGCCCAGCGTGCCGGCGGCGCGCAGGCGCTGCAGCTCGGCGCTGTCGAGGCCGAGTTGTTCACGCAGTACCTTGTCGGTGTGCTCGCCCAGCGCGGCCAGGCGCGGTCGGGCCTGTGTCGGCGTGTCGCTCATGATGTAGGGCAGGTTGGCGACCTTGAAGCGCGCATCGCCGCTGGCCAGTTCGACCAGGAAGTTGCGTGCGGCCACCTGCGGATCGGCCATGGCCTCGGCCACGCTGCGGTAGCGCGAGCAGGGCACACCCGCAGCCATCAGGGTGGTTTCGCATTCGGCGCCACTGCGTTGCCGTGTCCAGCCTTCGATCAATGCCAGCAGTTGCGACCAGTTCGATGCCTTCGCCGCCACCGTCGCGAAGCGCGGATCGACCTTTATGGCACTACATTTCAGATTCGCAGCACCACCAAGCATCCATGCGGGTCAGCCGTCGTCAGCGGCCAGTCGGGCGCGCGAACGGGCCTGAAATTGACAAACTTGAGTTAGGGGAACTTCGGTCCGTGGAAATCCACGCTAGTCGAGCTTGATCAGCACGGCCTTGGTCTGCAGGTATTCCTGCATGTGCTCAGCGCCCGACTCGCGGCCGAAGCCGCTCATCTTGTAGCCGCCGAAGGGCACGGCCGGGTCCATCAGCTGATAGCAGTTGGCCCACACGGTGCCGGTGCGCAGGCCACGCGCGACGCGGTGCACGGTGCTGATGTCGCGCGACCAGACGCCACTGCCGAGGCCGTATTCGCTGTCGTTGGCGCGCCGGATCGCGTCGTCGATGTCGTCGAAGGGCAGGGCCGACAGCACCGGGCCGAAGATCTCTTCCCGCGCGATGCGCATGTCGTCGCGCACACCGGCAAACACCGTGGGCGCGACGAAGTAGCCGCGCGACAGCGTACCTTCGGTGAGGCGTTCGCCACCGGCCAATGCGGTCGCGCCTTCGGCCTTGCCGAGTGCGAGGTAGGTGCCGATGCGGTCCAGTTGCTGCGCCGAAACCACCGGGCCGAGCTGGGTTTCAGGGTCCAGGGGGTCGCCGACGCGCAAGGTCTTCGCGAAGGCGGCCACCTTCTCGACGAACTCGTCGTAGATCGGGCGCTGCACGTACATCCGCGTGCCGGCGCTGCAGATCTGGCCCGAGTTCTGGAACACGGCCATCGCCGCGCCGGGCACGGCGGCGTCGAGCCTGGCGTCGGCGAAGACGATGTTGGGCGACTTGCCGCCCAGTTCCATCGACATGCGCTTGAGGTTGCCGGCGGCAGCGCGGATGATCTTCTGCCCGACCTCGGTGGACCCGGTGAAGGCGATCTTGTCGACGCCCGGGTGGGCTGCCAGCGCCGCGCCGGCTTCGCCGAAACCAGTGACCACGTTGACCACCCCCGGCGGGATACCGGCTTCCATGCACAACTCGGCCAGGCGCAGCGGCGACAGCGGCGCCTGTTCGGCCGGCTTGAGCACCAGGGTACAGCCCGAGGCCAGCACCGGGCAGAGCTTCCAGATGGCCAGGCCGATGGGGCCGTTCCAGGGGTTGATGGCGCCGACCACGCCGACCGGTTCCTTCAGCGTGTACGAGAACACGTCGCCGGGGATCGAGTTCGGGATCGTGTCACCCTGCACCGACGTGGCCAGGCCGGCGTAGTAACGCAACAAGGCTACGGCACGGCGTCGGCCCAGCGTGGTGCGCGCGATCGGGCCGCCCATGTCCAGCGTGTCGAGCATGGCCAGCTCGTCGAAGTTCCGCTCCACCAGGTCGGCCAGCTTCAGCATCACCTGTTGGCGGTCGAAGGGCTTGAATTGGCGCCAGGGGCCTTCGAACGCGCGGCGCGCCGCGGCGACGGCCAGGTCGATGTCTTGCGGGCCGGCTGCGGCCACCTCGGCCAGCAGTTCGCCGGTCGCCGGGCTGGTCGTCTGGAAGGTCTTGCCACTGAGGGCCGCGGTGGCGCGGCCGTCGATGAACAGGCCCTTGGGGCCGCCCTGGAGGAACGCGGGGCGCTGGATCGTGGATGGCATGGTGGGTTGGCGGCGTTCAGGCCGCCACGTTGTCGCGTTGGGATGTCGGCACGGCGTGGTTGGCGCCGCGCAGGATGAAATCGGCCGCGCGTTCACCGATCATCATCGACGGCGCGCTGGTGTTGCCGCCGATGATGTTGGGCATGATCGATGCGTCGGCCACCCGCAAGCCGTCGATGCCGTGCACGCGCAGTTGGGCGTTGACCACGGCCATGCCATCGGTGGCCGGCCCCATCTTGCAAGTGCCCACCGGGTGATAGGTGGTGGCGACATGGGCGCGGACGAAGGCTGCAAGTTCGGCGTCGCTTTGCAGCGCGCGGCCGGGGCTCAGTTCGTCGCCGGCAAAGCGGGCCAGCGCGGGCATGCCGACGATGCGCCGGGCTGCGCGCAGACCACGCACTAGGGCTTGCGCGTCAGCGGCATCTTCCAGGAAGCGCGGATGCATCACCGGCTTGGCCGCACGGTCGGCCGAGGCCAGCTCCAGGCTGCCACGCGTCGCCGGCCGCAACACGGCCACGTGCAGCACGAAGCCATGCTTGCGCGGCAGCGTGCGCGGGTTGTCCTTCATGCCGACCATGAAGGTCATCTGCTGGTCGGGCCGGTCCAGGCCCGGCAAGCTCCTCAGAAAGCCCCCGGCCTCGGCCGCATTGGAGGCCAACATGCCCTGGCGTCCGAACAGGTAGCGCAGCGGGGCCAGGGCCACCTGCGGCGCCGCGCGCCATGACAGCGCATACGACTCGGCGCCCGGGTTGTCCATCGCCACCGAGACCGTAGGGTGGTCCTGCAGGTTGGCGCCGACGCCCGGCAAGTCGTGCAGCGTGCGCAGGCCATGGCGCTGCAGCAACGCGGCGGGGCCGATGCCCGACAGCATCAGCAGCTGCGGCGAATTCACCGTGCCGGCGCTCAGCACCACCTCGGTCGAGGCGCTGAGTTCCTCGCGCGCGCCGTGGCGCTGCACCGTGATGCCGGTGGCGCGCTTGCCGCGCAGCTGGATGCGCTCCACCAAGGTGTCGGCAAAGACGCGCAGATTGGGCCGGTGCAGCACCGGGTGCAGAAAGGCGCGTGAGCTGCTGAGCCGCACGCCCTGGCGCTGGTTCAGTTCGAACAGGCCGAAGCCGTCCTGCTGCGCGCCGTTGAAATCGTCGTTGCGCGCGAGGCCGGCCTCGGCGGCGGCGTCGACCAGGGCATGGGCCAGCAGGTGGTTGCGGGCTGGGCGCTGCACGTCGAGCACACCGCCAGCGCCATGCCAGGCGGATGCGCCGCCAGCGCGGTTCTCGTGGCGCTTGAACCACGGCAGCACGTCTTGGCAGGACCAGCCTTCGTTGCCCAGCGCAGCCCATTCGTCGTAGTCGCTGGCGTGGCCACGCATGTAGACCGTGCCGTTGCCGGAAGTGCAGCCGACGTAAAGGCGCCCGCGCGGGCAGGGGATTTGGCGGTGGTTGACCCCCGGCCCGCCTGTGAACTGGTGCTGCCAGTTGTAGCGCTCGTGCGGCAGCAGGAAGATGTTGCCCACCGGCAGCGTGGTCTTCCTGTTGACCGGGAACTGGCGGTCCGACGGGCCCGCCTCGACCCGCGCGACACGCACCGCGGGGTCGGCCGACAGGCGGTTGGCCGGCACGCAGCCGGCGGAGCCAGCGCCGATGACGATGTAGTCGAATCCGTTCATGGCCCAGGGTGACGCAGGTGAGTTCAGTGCCTGGGCACGCCCAGCGCGGCAGTTCGCCACAAGCTGGTGTATCGCAAGCCAGCTGTGACGCCCGGGCACAAGCGGTCAACCTTGGTGCCTATCGCGCGCGAATGGCGAGCACCGTGTGTCTGGGCGCCACCAGTGCTCCAAGCCGCTGCGCGCGGCGCTACCCGCCGCGACCGCGGGTGCCAGCACGAATTCACCCCGTCAGCTCGTGCCGCGAACGTACGAGCATCGCGGCGCACTCGATCACCGTCATCGGCGGGTTCAAGACTTGTTTGGTTCTTCACTGGTCTCCAGCGCTCACTTCGCGGCCGGCGTGCCCGTTTTCCTTCGAGAAGGAGGCTCCCGAAGCGGTGGCGAAGCAAGAGGGCTCATTGTGCTGGATGAATTGTGGGGTCTAACGGAGCTAACCGGCCCGCTGCGCGTCCGGTTGATCGAATACGAAGGGACTTCGCACCGGTCATTTCCAAACGAGGTATGAGCCTGGAGAGCCCTGACCTCGGGGACGCGCGGGGCGTCGATCCGTTGTAGACGCGGCCAGTGTATTGGGGTGCCGGGTTTGGGGGGTCTAAACCTTGGTCGCAGGCTGTGGGCATGTGGTCGA
>JANOJJ010000075.1:0-2476 GCA_031408155.1 Rubrivivax sp. | reverse complement strand
AAGGACCGCGCAGGCGTGGTCGTCGGCAGTATCGAGACCCTCGCCAACGGCGACCAGGTACTGCGCGACACGCAAAACGAGGTGCGCGGCTATTACGACGTGGGTTTGACCTTGACGACAGCCATTACGTGGCCTCCCCGGAGAAGTTCAGCTCCTGACCGGGCTTGAGCGACACATACGCCTTCTTGACGTGGTCGCGGCGGCCGGTCGAACGGCCGAAGCGCTTGCTCTTGCCCTTCTGGTTGACGGTCTGTACCGACTCGACCTCGACCTTGAACATCAACTCGACGGCGGCCTTGATCTCGGGCTTGGTTGCGTTGCGCAGGACCTTGAACAGGACCTGATTCTGCTTCTCGGCGACGCGCGTGGCCTTTTCGGAGATGATCGGCGCGACCAGTACGGTGGCCAGACGGCCTTCAGCGAATTTCTGCACAGTGCTCATTGGTCCCCCTTGGCGCTGCGCGCCTTCCCCCCACGGGGGAACTCGCCCTCGAGGCGGCTCATTGGGCTCATGCGTACATCTCCTGCAGCTTGTCGATCGCGCCCTTGGTCACCAGGATCTTCTTGAAGAAGACCAGCGACAGCGGGTCAGCGTAGCGCGGCTCGACCACCAGCACGTTGGCCAGGTTGCGCGAAGCCAAGGCAATGTTGTCGTCGATCTGGTCGGTGATCACCATCACCGAGTCCAGGCCCATGGCCTTGAACTTGGCGGCCAGCAGCTTTGTCTTGGGCGCCTCGATGCCGATGGAGTCGATCACGGCCAGACGCCCGTCACGAGCCAGCTGCGACAGGATCGCCGCCATGCCGGCGCGGTACATCTTCTTGTTGACCTTGTGCGAGAAGTTCTCGTCGGGCCGGTTCGGAAAGATGCGACCACCGCCACGCCACAGCGGTGAACTGGTCATGCCCGCGCGGGCGCGACCGGTGCCCTTCTGGCGGAACGGCTTCTTGGTACTGTGCTTGACCTCGCCGCGGTCGAGCTGGGCACGTGTGCCCTGACGCGCGTTGGCCTGGAAGGCCACCACCACCTGATGCACCAGCGCTTCGTTGTAGTCACGAGCGAACACGGTGTCCGGGGCGTCGACCTTGGATGTCGCCTGGCCCTGGTCGTTCAGGAGCTCGAGTTGCATCACTGCGCTCCCTTCTTGACGGCCTTGTCAGCGCCGCCCTTGGCGACACGGACCTTGATGGCCGGGCGCACGACCACGTGGCCATTTTTCGAGCCCGGGACGGCACCACGCACCAGCAGCAGCGACCGCGCCTCGTCCACGCGGACGACGTCGAGGTTCTGCGTGGTGACGGTCTCGTCCCCCATGTGGCCGGTCATCTTCTTGCCCGGGAACACGCGGCCCGGATCCTGCGCCATCGAGATCGAGCCCGGCACGTTGTGCGAACGGCTGTTGCCGTGCGACGCTCGTTGCGACTTGAAATTGTGCCGCTTGATGGTGCCGGCAAAGCCCTTGCCGATCGAGCTGCCCTGCACGTCGACCTTCTGGCCTGCGGCAAACAGACCCACAGGAATGGTGGCCCCGGGCTTGTACTGGCCGACGGTCTCTGCGGAGACGCGGAACTCCTTGAGGATCGTGCCGCCTTCGACACCTGCCTTGGCAAGGTGGCCGGCTTCGGGCTTGTTGACACGCGACGCCTTGCGTGCGCCGAACGCTACTTGGAGTGCGTTGTAGCCGTCGGTTTCGACGGTCTTGACCTGGGTGACGCGGTTGTTCGACACGTCGAGCACGGTCACGGGGATGGCGTCGCCGTCGTCCGTGAAGATGCGCATCATGCCCACCTTGCGTCCCAGCAATCCGAGGCTTTCGCTCAGACTCATGGTGCTTCTCCAGCGCCTGCTGTGAGGCGCCTTTGTTCACGATCCCGACATCGATTGGCCGGGGTGATGGTTCCGCAGACCCGAAGGCCTGGGGATGTGCCAGCGGCCCGAGGGCATTTGGCAGCGAGCCCGAGCACAGCAAGCTGTGCTCGGAAAAGCCGGTGAGTATAGCTTGGATTCTGGCTATTGGAGCTTGATCTCGACGTCCACACCGGCCGGCAGATCGAGCTTCATCAGCGCATCCACGGTCTTGTCGGTCGGGTCGACGATGTCCATCAGGCGCAGGTGCGTGCGGATCTCGAACTGGTCGCGGCTCGTCTTGTTGACGTGCGGAGAACGCAGGATGTCGAAACGCTGCATGCGCGTTGGCAGGGGCACCGGGCCCCTGACGATGGCGCCGGTGCGTTTGGCGGTCTCGACGATCTCCTGCGCCGACTGGTCGATCAGCTTGTAGTCGAAGGCCTTGAGCCGAATGCGGATTTTTTGCTTGGACATGGTCCGCTCCTGGCCTATTCGATGATCTTGGCGACGACGCCGGCGCCGACGGTGCGGCCGCCTTCGCGGATGGCGAATCGCAGCCCCTCTTCCATCGCGATCGGGTTGATCAACTTGACGGTGATGCTGACGTTGTCGCCCGGCATGACCATC
>JANOJJ010000049.1:0-3833 GCA_031408155.1 Rubrivivax sp. | reverse complement strand
GCTGGGGTGAGGGGCCGCACCGGGGACAGTGGTACCGCGCCAGCCCTCACCCCAACCCTCCCCCAGTGGAAGAGGGAGCCAAATCGTAAAACTCGCACCCTTAGAGACTAGGGCTCAGCGGGCACCCGTCCATTGATGCAGATCAAGCCACACAGACGGCCGGCCCCCGGCGCGTCCTACCCCTCCTCCGGCCTCATCTCGATCGCGCCGCAGGGACACTCGGCGACACAGATGCCGCAACCCTTGCAGTAGTCGAGATTGAACTCGAAGCGCTTGCCCGGGCCGAGCTTGATGACGGCGTTGTCGGGGCACACGCCGTAGCAGTTGTCGCACTCGAAGCAGTTGCCGCAGCTCAGGCAGCGCCGGGCTTCGAACAGTGCGTTGTCCTCGGTCAGACCGCCCTGCACTTCGTCGAAGCTGCTGGTGCGCCGGGCCAGGTCGAGTTGTGGCCGCAGCGTCTTTGGCGCGTCGCTGTAGTACCAGGGATTCAGGCGCTCGAACGAGGCCGGCGCATGCTTGGGCGCGGCCTGCAGCACCGCGCCGCGCAGCCAGGCGTCGATGTGCCGCGCGGCCTTCTTGCCGTGGCCCACTGCCACCGTGACATTGCGCTCGGCCGGCACCATGTCGCCGCCGGCAAACAGGCCTGGGAGGCCGGTCATCATCGTCACCGGGTCGACCTGCACCACGCCGTCGTCCAGCACCAGCCCAGGCAGGTTGTGCAGCAGCGAAAGGTCCGCGTCCTGGCCCAGTGCGAGCACCAGCGAGTCGGCCTGCAGGGTTTCGAACTCGCCGGTGGGCTGCGGGTTGCCCTTGTCGTCGAGCCGCATCTTCTCGATCGTCAGCTCGCCCGCGTTGGCGTCGCTGCCGGCCTGCTTGATGGTCGACAGCCACTTGACCATCACGCCTTCCTGCAGTGCCTCTTCGACCTCGGAGTCGTGCGCCGGCATCCTTTCGCGCGTGCGACGGTAGACCATCACGGCCTCGGTCGCGCCCAGCCGCTTGGCAGTGCGCGCCACGTCGATGGCCGTGTTGCCGCCACCGTAGACCACCACGCGGCGCCCGAGCAGGGGCTGCTCCTCGCCCTCCATCGAGCGCAGCACCGCCACCGCATCGAGGATGCGTGCGCTGTCCTTGGCCGGGATGAAGGCCCGCTTGGCAATATGCGCCCCCACCGCCAGAAAGGCGGCGTCGAAGCCGGCTTGCATCTCGGCGCCCAGGTCGGCCACCTTGGCGTTGAGGTGTACATGCACGCCCATCGCAACGATGCGCTGAATCTCGGCGTCGAGCACCTCGCGCGGCAGCCGGTACTTGGGAATGCCGAAACGCATCATGCCGCCCGGCAGCGGCCCCGCTTCCTTGACCGTGACGCGGTGACCCAGACGCCGCAGGTGGTAGGCCGCCGACAGTCCTGATGGCCCGGCGCCGACTACCAGCACATGCCGACCCGACTCGGCTGCCGGTGGCTCGAAGGCCCAGTTGCGCTTGAGCGCTTCGTCGCCGAGGAAGCGCTCCACCGAGTTGATGCCCACCGCGTCGTCGATGCGGCCGCGGTTGCAGGCCCCTTCGCACGAGTGATAGCAGACTCGGCCCATGATCGCCGGGAACGGGTTGTCGCGCGTCAGGTGGCGCCAGGCAACTTCATAGTGGCCCGCTTCGGCGTGGAACAGCCAGCCCTGGATGTCCTCACCGGCCGGGCATTCTGCGTTGCACGGTGGCAGGCGGTCGACGTAGAGCGGGCGCTGGGTACGCCAGGTGCCGGTCTTGTTGGCCAGCGACGATCCGGGGTCAAGCGTGATGGCAAAGGGCTTTTGCATGGTCATGATTCGAGCTCTTCGATCAGCTTGAAGCGCCGAATGTTGCGGTCGGCTTCGGCCTGGATGAGTGCCACCACGTCGGGCCGGCCGGCGCCACTGAACAAGTGGGCGAAGCGCCTTTGCGGCTGCAGGTACTCTTCCACCGGCACGCGGTGGCGGATCTTGGTGACCGCCGTGACCTCGCCGTCGCGCGCCTCGAACACCGGAAACAGCCCGGTCTCGCGCGCCAGCCGCGCGAGCCGAATGGTGTCGTGGCTGGCCGAGCCCCAGCCCAGCGGGCACGGCACCAGGATGTGCAAGTAGCGCGCGCCGCGCAGGCTCATGGCGGTCTCGACCTTGGCTTCCAGATCGCGCAGGTCGGCCACGGTCGCGGTGGCCACGAAAGGGATCTCGTGCGCCATCGCGATCAGCGGCAGCTTCTTGCCCTTGCCGAACTCGGCGCCGGGCTCGGGGCCGACGGCCATGGTGGTGGCCGTGCGTGCGGCATGCGGCGTGGCCGAGCTGCGTTGCACGCCGGTGTTCATGTAGGCCTCGTTGTCGTAACAGATGTATAGCACGTCGTCGTTGCGCTCGAACATGCCGCTCAGGCAGCCGAAGCCGATGTCGGTGGTGCCACCATCGCCACCTTGCGCGATCACGCGCACGTTCTTCTTTCCCTTGACCTTCAGGGCCGCCGCGATGCCGGTGCCGACTGCCGCGACGTTGCCGAACAGCGAGTGGATCCACGGCAATTGCCAGCTCGTCTCGGGGTACGGCGTCGAGAAGACCTCCAGGCAACCGGTGGCGTTGGCGGCGATCAACTGGCCCTGGGTGGCGCGCATCGCGGCATCGACCGCGTAGCGTGCACCCAGCGCCTCGCCGCAGCCCTGGCAGGCGCGGTGGCCCGAGTTGAGCGAATTGCTGCGCTCGGTGCTGGCCTGCACGCTGCCCTGCTCGGGTGCGAGCAGGCGATTGCCGACCGTGAAAGTGCCGGTCTGGTAGAACTTGACTTGCGTGTTCATGCTCAGCTCACCTTGGACGCGACGGTGCCCACGTCGCGCAACAGGTTTTCGGCGATCGGCCCGCTGCGGCGCATGGTTCGTTCGCGTTCGAGCTGGCGCTCGACGATGCGCCAGTCCAGGTCCATGAACGTCAGCGGCTGCAGCGTGTCGGCCATCGCCTGGTGCAACGTGCGCGCCAACGACGCCTTGGTGATGGCACGCCCACCCAGCCCCGCCACGACCGTGTAGCCGTGCAGCTGCAGACCCGACAACGCCAATCGCACATCGGTCGACACCACGCCGCCGAGGCCGACCGAGAAGCTCTTCTCCAACACCACCACGCGCTGAGCGCCCTGCAGCGCCGTGCGCACGGCAGCCAGCGGGAAGGGGCGGAACGAATGGATGCCGAGCACGCCGATCCTGTTGCCGCTGTCGCGCAGTTCGTCCACCGTATCCTTCAGCGTGCCGAGCACCGAGCCGAGCGCGACCACGATGGTCTGGGCGTCTTCGCAGCGATAGCTGCGCACCAGCCCGCCCGAACAGCGGCCGAAGCGGGCCGCGAACTCATCGGCAATCTGCGGGATGCGCTCCAGCGCCAGCGTCTGCTTGGCATGCGCCAGGTAGCGCACTTCCATGAAGGCCTCGGGGCCGACCATCGCACCGATCGACACCGGTTCGGACGGATCCAGCACCTGGCGCGGCTCGTACGGCGGCAGGAAGGCGTCGACGTCGTCCTGCGACGGCATGTCGACCCGCTCGACCGCATGCGTGAGGATGAAACCGTCCATGCACACCATCACCGGCATGCTCATCTCCTCAGCCAGCTTGAAGGCCTGGATGTGCAGGTCCAGCGCTTCCTGGTTGCTTTCGGCGAACAACTGGATCCAGCCGCAATCGCGCTGGCTCATGGAATCGCTGTGGTCGTTCCAGATATTGATTGGCGCGCCGATGGCGCGGTTGGCCACGGTCATGACGATCGGCAGGCCCAAACCGGAGGCGTTGTACACCGCCTCGGCCATGAACAGCAGTCCCTGGCTGG
>JANOJJ010000833.1:0-6077 GCA_031408155.1 Rubrivivax sp. | reverse complement strand
CTTGCGCTCCAGCAGCGCGTTGGTGGCCACCGTGGTGCCCATCTTCACGCACTCCACCAGCTCGGGCGTGATCGGCTGGCCGGGCTGCAGGCCGGCGTGTGTTGCCAGCAAGCGGCGGATGCCCTCGACGGCCGCGTCGGCGTACTGCTCGGGGTTCTCGCTCAGCAGCTTGAGCGTGTGCAGCGCACCGTCCGGCGCACGGCCGACGACGTCGGTGAAGGTGCCACCGCGGTCGATCCAGAACTGCCAACGCGGTCCGGCGGGTAGGTCTGACATCAGAGCTCCTGGCAAAACAGCGAGAAGTCGGCCGCGTCGGCCGCGGGCAGGGTCCCCGGATTGCCCTGCACCAGGTCGGCCGCCGCTGGTGTTGGCACTGAGTCGGCCGCCACCGATCTGCCCGCGCAGCGCGGTGTCGCAGGCGGTGCACCCAGTCCATCAGAGCGACATCGGCTGGACGGGAACGGGAACGGGCATCGGGCGTCTGGCATCGGGCACGGGCATCGGGCACGGTGGTTCGGGCAAGCCCTGGTCGGCGCGACCATGGGCAAGACCTATGCTAGCGGGCCCGTGCATTCATCAACCGGAGCCTTCACGCGTCACACCCGTGCCCTGCTCAGCGCCGCCGCCGGCCGACGCCAGGCTGGGCCTGAGCCAGTTCGAGCTGCTGCTGGTGCTGATGCTGTTCTACATCGTGCCGGGCTGCTTTCTCGACTGCATCAGCAGGGTCCAACGCGCCCGGCCGCGTCGACCCGCACCGGGTTTGGCACGATTTGACCGTGTTACTTCGCGCTTCGGACCGGACCGGACCTTCCTAGCATCGGGTGTCCCATGGGCCAGCATGGCCGCTGCCCGATCGCGAAGGAAGTTTCATGTCCGACTTGTCGGTCCCCCCGCTGACACTGGTTCCGCTGGACTCGGCAGCGCTTGCCCCGAAGCCGCGTGCCGCCGGCCACAGACCCACCATCGCACCCGCCGCGTCGGCGGCCACGCCGTCGACGCGCGCACCGGCATCCGCGGACCAGCCGACTGCCGACCCGTTGCGCTTTGCCTGGCCTACACCCTCGCTGGCGTGCTATGCGGGGCCGTCACCCTCCAGCGCACCCGAGCCCTGCGTGATCGAAGGCCGCAACGGCAGCACCATGGCCGGACGGCTGATGCACTTCAACCCCGGCGCCGGTCTGGCCCGGGTGCAGGTCCCGGCCTCTCGAACCACACTACCCCTTCGCTTTTCGCAGTTCCGCTGCCTGCGCCTGTCGACCGCGATACAGCCGTTGCCGTTCGACCCCACCGACACCACACCACTGGCGCTGACCGAGCGCCGCGCCCAGCCCTACCGCGTGCACCTCAACGACGGACCCGTGCTCGAGGGGCGCACGATCACGCACGAGGAGGACGCGCATGGCCTGTACCTGTTCGAACCGATGGACGAGAACGGCACGGTGCGGCGCTGTTTCGTACCGCGCGCGGTCTACAGCCATGTCGACATCGGTCGCCGGCTCGGTGAATCCCTGATCGAGCAGCAGGCCGCCACGCTCGAACAGGTCGACGCTGCGCTGGACCAGCAGCAGCGCCTGCGCAACCAGAAGCTCGGCGAGATCCTGGTCGTCAAGCATTTGATTTCGGCAGACGAACTCGAGGCTGCGATCGAAGAACAGTCGCGCATGCCGATGGTGCGCATCGGTCAGGCGCTGACTGCGCTGGGCTTCATCAGCGAGGCCCAGCTCGAGCAGGCGCTGCTGCAGCAGCAGCACGATCGCAGCGTACCGCTGGGTGAACTGCTGGTGCGCGAGGGGCACATCACGCGAGCGGACCTGCAGACCGCGCTGGCGCGCAAGATGGGTTACCCGCTGGTCGACGTGTCGCAGTTCCCGACCGAGATCGACGCGCTGCAACGGCTGCCCTACACGCTGGCCTCGCGCCTGCTGGCGCTGCCGCTGATGATGCGTGGCGGCCGTCTGGTGGCGGCGCTGGAAGACCCGACCCTGCGCAAGTCGGTCGACGAGATCGAGTTCGCCGCGGGCTGCAAGTTGATCCCGGTGCTGGCGCGCGCGCGTACGCTGCGCAACGCCATCGACAAGGCCTATGAACGGCTCGGCGTCGATGTCTGGCAGATCGCGGCCGACCCCGCCATCGGCCTCGAATTCGACCCGCAGGAGGCCGGCAAGCTGCTCGCCACGCTCGAGCAGGAAGGCGACAGCGCGCGCGAGATCGACGACGCCGCGGTCATCGAACAGAGCGACAACTCGCTGGTGCGCCTGATCAACAGCATGATCCTCGAGGCGCAGGCGCAGGGCGTGTCCGACATCCACATCGAGTCGGCGCCGGGCCGCGAGAAGGTCAAGCTGCGCTTTCGCAAGGACGGCCAGCTGCGGCCCTACCTCGAGCTGCCGCCGACCTATCGCAGCGCGCTCGTGGCGCGCATCAAGATCATGTGCGATCTCGACATCTCCGAGCGCCGCAAGCCGCAGGACGGCAAGATCACCTTCGGCAAGTTCGTGCAGGGACAAAAGCTCGAGTTGCGCGTGGCCACCATCCCCACCAACAACAACTGCGAAGACGTGGTGATGCGCCTGCTGGCGTCGGCCAAGCCGTTGCCGCTGGACAAGCTCAACCTCAGCCCGAACAACTTCGAGCGCCTGCGGCACGCGGTCGGCCGGCCCTACGGCATGATCCTGTGCGTCGGCCCCACGGGCTCGGGCAAGACGACCACGCTGCACTCCGCGTTAGGCTTGATCAACACCCCCGAGCGCAAGATCTGGACCGCGGAAGACCCGATCGAGATCACCCAGGCTGGCTTGCGCCAGGTCCAGGTCAACCCGAAGATCGACTGGACCTTCGCCAAGGCGCTGCGCGCCTTCCTGCGGGCCGACCCGGACGTGATCATGGTCGGCGAGATCCGCGACACCGAGACCGCCGGCATGGCCATCGAGGCCTCGCTGACCGGCCACCTGGTGCTGAGCACCTTGCACACCAACAGCGCCGCCGAGACCGTGACGCGGCTGCTCGACATGGGCATGGACCCGTTCAACTTTGCCGACGCGCTGCTGGCGGTGCTGGCGCAGCGGCTGGTGCGCCGACTGTGCCCGGCCTGCGTCAAGGCGCGCGAGGCCCGTCCCGACGAAGTCGACGAACTGCTGGCCGACTACATGTTCGCGCTGCGCGACGTGCAGGGCACAGCGACCGAAGATGCGGTGCGCTCCGACTGGCGCACGCGCTTCGGCCTCGACGGCACGCTGCAGATGCACGAAGCCAGCGGCTGCGCCAAGTGCGACGACAGCGGCTACCGCGGACGCGCCGGCGTGCACGAGTTGATGCACATGACGCCGCGCATCCGCAAGCTGGTGCAGACCGGCGCGCGCGCCGAAGAGATTCAGCACGCCGCGCTGGCCGAAGGCCTGCGCACCTTGCGCCAGGACGGCATCGAAAAGGTCTGGGCCGGCGTCACCTCGATCGGCGAGGTGCGAGCGACCACCAACGCCTGATCACGGCGCGCGCCAGGCCACCTTGCCGCGAGCAAAGATGTTGCCGAGTTCGCCCGACTGGGCGACGCTGTTGATCGCCGCCTGCAGGGCCTGCGCCAGGTCCTGCGCGTCCTTCTTGACCGCCAGGCCGACCGCCCAGCCGTCCTTGGCGCGCGGGATCGGCAACGGCTCGATCGCGAATCGCGGGTCGCCGCACAAGGCCGACTCCAGCTCCGATGTCGTGCCCACCGCGGCAACCACCTCACCGCGCTTCAACGCGTCGGCGGCTTCGACGCCGTCCTTCCAGTGCGTTAGCAACTGATCGCGGTACTTGCCGTTGTCGGCGCCGATCAGCAGCCAGCCGGCCAGGGTCTGCCCGGGCACGGCGATCTTGCGCCCGGCAAAGGCGTCGAGCGACTCCATCTTCGGCACCGCCGCCAGGTCACGCGCGATCACGATGCGCTCGCGCCAATAGGGCGCGAAGATCTGCACGCGCGGCTGGCTGTCCATCAGCGGACGGTCCACCGGCACGTGCAGCATCACGTCGGCCGGGCCGAATCCGAGGTAATGCCCGCGCCAGACCATATTGCGCAGGTCGTCGTTCATGTTCTCGTCGGCATTGAAGGGCAGCAGCGACAGCTCCACCCCCAGCGCCTTGGCCAGCGCGCCGGCCAGTTCGATGTCGATGCCCTTGCCCGCGACATGGAACGGCGGCATGTCGTTGTAGATCGCCACCACCAGCCGGCCGCGCGCACGCACCTTGGCCAGTGCCGAAGCGTCGGCCTGTGCGCGCGCTGCAGCGGGCAGCGCGAACGCGCTGGCGGCCAGGGTCAGCAGCGCGCGCCGCGTCAGCGCAGAGGCCCAGAGGCCATCGCTCACAGCGGCTTCTCGCGCCGGGTTTCGAGGTAGGCCTTGATCGACCACACCGCCTCCTGCGACAGGATGCCTTCGAACGGCGGCATGTAGACCGCACCGTTGCGCGTGCGGCCCCGGCGCACGGTGCCGGCAAAATACTCGTCGATCTCCTTCACGCAGGCGGTCTTCTTCTTCTCGTCCTTGAGCGTCACGCACTCATTGTCAATCCTGCGCAGGTCGGGTGCGATGCCGCCCGAAATGGCCTCCAGGCCATGGCAACGGGCGCAGTTCTGGTTGTAGGCCGAGCTGCCGATCTTGATCGCCTGGTCGTGCTTGCGAAATGGATTCTCGCCGCGCCAGTCGGCGCCCAGTTGCGGCAAGTCCTTGGTGTCCACCGCCTGCGGCGTGACATCGCCATGGGCCCAGGCGCCAGCGGCGCAGGCCCACAGCAAGCAGGCGGCAGCGCGGATAAGGGTCGGTTTGGGTCCTCGATTCATGATTCAGGCTCCGGAGATGTCGATGAAGGTGTCGGTTGATGCTTGGTTCTTGCTGCGACAGTTTGCAAAGCCTGTGCCATCAGTCTGCACGACCCTGCCGGGGCTGCCGGGACCGCGCCACCCCGGGCCTGGCCCCAGGGGAGTGCACCTATTTCGCACGGTGGCGCCGACCACCCTTTACGATAGGGCGCGTCCGTCCGGGGGGGCTTGTCACAGAAAGGAGCACAACGTTCCGGCCCGTGACTTGCTGACAGACGGTCGCCGTCGGCACGATGGGTATCCGGCCACGCGGGAGTACCAGGCCAGCCGACGACCCAGGAGACAAATCGCATGCGCACCACCACGCCTCCGGGCTCGATCGCCGGCCATCGGCGCCAGACCGAGGAACCGCGGCCGATTGCCAGCGGGCTGAAGCTGCCCGACCAGCATGTCGACCTGATCGACCAGTCGCACCTGCGCTGCGTCGCGCTCGGCGTGTCGCGCATCGAGCGGCCCGACCTGTCGCGGCTGGGCCGACCCGACATGGTGATGGCGCGCGAGCGCAACATGCGGCTCTACGACCACGCCGCGCCGGTGATGGAACTGCTGCACGAGCAGATCGTCAACAGCGACAGCCTGGTCGTGCTGACCGACGCCACCGGCACCGTACTGCATTCGATCGGCGACGACGACTTCCTCGGCCGCGCGACCAAGGTCGCGCTGGCACCGGGCGCCAACTGGTCCGAGCAGTCCAAGGGCACCAACGCCGTGGGCACCGCGCTGATCGAAGAAAAGCCCGTGCTCGTGCATGCCGACGAGCATTACCTGCACGCCAACCACTTTCTGACCTGCTCGGCCGCGCCCATCCTCGACCCGCGCGGCAACATCCTGGGCGTGCTCGATGTGTCGGGCGACCACCGCAGCTACCACCTGCACACGATGGCGCTGGTGAAGATGTCGGCCCGGATGATCGAGAACCGCTGGCTGACCGACGACTACCGCAACCTGATGCGCTTGCACTTTCACAGTCGGGTCGAGTTCATCGGCACCCTCATGGAGGGCATCCTGGCCGTCAGCGCCGACGGCAAGATCGTTGGCGCCAACCGCGGCGCACTCGAGCAGCTCGGCCTGAGCGGCGCGGCCATGCGCATGCACTCGCTGCTCACGCTGTTCGGCACCACGGTCAATGCGCTGGTCGACCGTTTCCGCTCGCCGCTGGCGACTCCGGTGGCCAGCCACCTGGGCAACGGCCGCCAGTTCCATCTGCTGGCGCGCTTCAACTGGC
>JANOJJ010000789.1:0-2442 GCA_031408155.1 Rubrivivax sp. | reverse complement strand
GTCAGCGAGCAGAGCTCCACCGAGAGGACCACCGCCACCTCCTCCGGGAAGGCGCGCACCATCGCGTACAGGTCGACGCGCGCCAGCGGCTTGCCGATCCGGTAGGTCATCGGCGAATTGCAGGCGCATCAGCGCTGCGGTCGCATCGAGTCGGCGGACGCGCTGCAAGTGTGCCAGCTGCGAGGGCCAGGCCACGACCGCGAAGATGCCTACCACGGCCAGCACGATGCAGACCTCGATCATCGACAGCCCGCGCGCGCGCTCGGCGCAACGGGCTCGGGCAGGCAGGGCGATGGCAGGCACGGGTCCGACCTCAATCCAGTGACAGCATTCGACGCCGCTTCTGCGTCTGGTCGATGTAGCGCTGCAGCGCGCGCTCGGACTCGCGGTCCTGCATTCGCCATTCGCAGCCGGCACGCAGGCCCTGCGCACGACTGTTGATCGAGCTCATGTGCTGGAGCTGCAGCGTGGCCGTGAATCGCGTGTCGGCGTCGAGCTCGATCTGTACGCCGTGCAGGCTCAGGCCCGGCTCCAGGCTGGGCACATCGGCCGGTACCAGCAGCGCGCAGCCGCCGATGCTGACGTCGAGCACGCGCAGGGCCAGGCGCATGTCGGGGATTGCCGGGTGGCGCAGCCGGGCACTGGGCGAATGGCGCTCGAGCGTGCGCACGCGATAGGCGCTGCGGCGCTGGAAGCGATACACCACCGCAGGCATTGCGGATTGCATCGCACAGCTGTTTACAGCGCGCACCAGCAGCAAGTCGTGCAGGTCGAACTGCAGCTTGACACTGTCGAGGTAGGCCACGGCCACCGCCTCGTCGGCGTCGACCAACGTCTGCAGCACGGGGTTGTTGTCGTCGGCAGTGAAGTTCAGGCGCTGGCGCGTCACGTCGAGCGACCACAGCTCGGCCACCAGGGTCGAGCCGCCTGCTGCGCTCAGCACCACCTGCGTGCTGGTGTCGCGCAGCAGCCGCAGCAGCGCATGGACCTCGATCGGGGATTCGACGCGAAAGGGTGCCAAGGCCTCGTGAACGGGTTCGCCGAGCGCGGCAGCCTGGGTGTGCTGGAACATGGCGCGCAGCCTGCTCGTGGCGTCAATGCAAGGTCTTGCACTTGCCGGTCATCATGTCGTCGAGATCCTGCAGCCAGGGCTCTGCCAGGTGACGGATCTCGGCGTCGTTGACCAGGATGCGCTGCATGATTCGCGCGGTGGTGCGCGCGCAGTGGTTGTCCAGCGCCGGCTTCTGGCGAGCGGCGTGCTTGAGCTCGCTGATGAGCAGCACGCAGGCGCCTTCGAGCTTGACGACCGCGTCCCAGTCGCCGACCTTGGCCGCGGCCAGCATGTCGCAACTGGCCTGCTCGATGGCCTCGTAGTAGCCGAGAAGTTTGGTGTTCATGGTGGGGGCCCCGCTGGCGGCAGTGGACATCACGCGTCGTCCCGTGCGGCGGTGGTGTTCATGTTCAACCAGGCGTCGCGCAAGGGCTGCACCAGACGCTGGCACTCATCGAGCAAGGCTTCGTCATTGCGCAGGTTGGCCGTGGTCAGGCGCAACACGATGTAGCTGTAGAGCTGGTTCAGGTCGCTGGCCAGGCGGCCGCCGGCTTCCAGGTTGAGACCGGCGCGCAGGCCTTCCTCGACGATGCGCACGGCGCGGCCGATGGCGCGACCCTTGCGTTCAATCTCGCGCCCACGCATCGCGCCGCGGGCTTCGGCCACCGACTCGAGAAAGCCGTCGTACAGCATCGCCACCAGGCGGTGCGGACTGGCGTCGGCGACGCCGGTCTCGGCTGCGATCTTGCGGTAGGCCTGCGCAAACTGCGGCGGGCGACCGAAGGCCATGGGTTGGACGCTGCTGAACATCGGACGGCTTCCTGAAAACATGTGCAACACCACACTTATCGGCCCCACGGGGCTGGCACTTGAGCCAGCGGCGGGCGGGCTTTACCCGTCTGTTTGGCGTGTTGCAGGTCGGTCCGCATGGTGCACCTGAGCGATGCCTGTGCGCAGGCGCCTGCGCTCGCGTTGCAGGCTTGCCTGGCGCGGGCAGCCCGGGCCGGCGCGAGCAGGTCTGCGCTTGCTGCCGAGCGGACGCGCGCGCGCCCTCAGGACTTGTTCCAGTTCGTGACCTGCTGCGACACGTAGCCCTGCAGCGACGACAGGCGCGCCATGTTGAGGTCCAGCGTCTGGTATTGCGCGCGCAAGCGCTTCTCGGTCTGCAGCACCCGGTTTTCCAGCGACTGCTGACGATCGCTGTTGCTCGACTTGAGCTTGCGCAGACCCAGCTGGCGCGAATTCACCGCGCCTTCGGTGTCGAGCAGGGTGTTGGTGAGCAGGCGCAGGCGTTCACCCAGGCCGTTGGTGACGGAGGATTCGGTGGCGGTGGCGAAGAACTTCTGCAGCTCATCGATGTTGCCCAGGGCGGCGTCAAGCTTGCTGGCGGT
>JANOJJ010000784.1:0-3798 GCA_031408155.1 Rubrivivax sp. | reverse complement strand
GCGGCCAGCGCTCGGGCTCGACGCTGACGCTGATGCGGCCTCGGGCACGCCGGTCGGCTTGAAGTCGTGCAAGGCGCAGGCGATGCCGTGCTGCGTGATCATGCTTCAGGGCTGGGTGGCAGTGTCGTTCACGTCGCAGGCCGGGTCAATGCCGTAGCCACCGCCGATGACCTTGCCGTCGACACCGAGGCTGACCTGGAACCACAGGCAGTCGTTGGTCGGGTAGCGCCAGGACCACAGCTCGCCGCCGACCCAACCCAGCCGCTGGCGCCCACCGGGGCGGCCCAGCGAGCGCAGCAGTTCGTCCACGCTCATGCCGGGTGCCCGCTCGGCGAACTGCGCGAAGTGCATCGTATTGAGCACCTGGTCGAAGCGGCGGCTGCGGCCGTCGGGGCCGATGTCGACCATGTAGGTCTGACGGCCGAAGGGCCCGCGCGCGAACTCCAGCCGCGTCACGCCATCGGGCAAGCCGTAGCGGCCGGTCGGCGCGCCCAGCAGGGCCGTCACCTCGGCTTCGCTTTGACCCATCGCCAGCGGCGGGGGCTCGAACAGTGCGCAGCCGGCCAGGGTCAGGCCGGTCAGCAAGGACGCGAAAGGCGGGCCGATCGTCATGCCAGTACCTCCGGTGCGAAGAACACCCTTCAAGTCTGCGCGTCCAGTCGCAATGACAGGTCGATCGCGCGCACGTCCTTGGTCAGTTTGCCGCTGCTGATGCGGTCGACCCCGGTGCGGGCGATGTCGCGGATGGTCGCCAGGTCGACGCCGCCCGACACTTCGAGCAGCGCACGCCCGCCATTGAGTGCGCAGGCGCGCTGCATGTCGGCCAGGCTGAAGTCGTCGAGCAGTACGCTGGTGGCACCGGCGACCAGCGCCTCGTCCAGTTCGGCCAGGGTCTCGACCTCGATCTGAATCGTGACGCCGGCATCCAGCGCGTACGCAGCACGCAGCGCAGCGCTGACGCCACCGGCGGCGGCAATGTGGTTTTCCTTGATCAGGATGCCGTCCCACAGCGCCATGCGCTGGTTGGCGCCGCCGCCGGTGCGCACGGCGTACTTCTGCGCCTGGCGCAGGCCGGGCTGGGTTTTGCGGGTGTCGAGCAGCAGACAGCCGCGCGGATTGGGCGACAGGCCTGCGATGGCGTCGACGTACATACGCGTGGTCGTGGCCACGCCCGACAGCAACTGCAGGAAGTTGAGCGCCGGCCGCTCGGCCGACAGCAGCGCGCGCGTGTCGGCCTTGATGCGGCAGACCTCGGTACCGGCAACCACGGCCTGGCCTTCGGTCACCGACCAGTCCAGCTCGGCACGCACATCCAGGGCCTTGACGCTGGCATCGAACCAGGGTCGACCGCAGATTACCGCAGCTTCCTTGGCCTGCACGCGGCCGCTGACGCGGCGACCGGCACTGACCAACCGCGCAGTCCAGTCGCCGCGGCCGATGTCTTCCATCAGCGCGTCGCGCACGTTGCGCTGCAGGGCTTCGCGCAGGGATTCGTTGTGGTCGAACATCGAGCGGCTGGTCCAGGTCGACAAAGAAGACGGATTGTGCTCAATCAGGGCCGGCCGAGTAGGCCGCAGCGTCAACCAGCGCCGCGGCCTGGGCATGGCGCTGGCGCACGCGCTCGCGCAGCGAAGCCGGCTCCAGCACCTGCACCTCGGGGCCCTGGCGCAGCAGGTCCATCACGATCTCGGTCTCGTCGACATAGGGCACGCGCAGTTCGTAGGCTCCGCCGTCGAGCCAGCGGCCCTTTTGCTCGGGGTGCCATTGCTCGCGGCTGGCCCACGGCGCGGCCTGCGCGTCAAAGCGCAGCAGCGCCCAGCGCCGGGTGCCGCCGGCGTAGATGCCGTAGCCGGCATCCATCTCGGCCTGCACCTGGCGCAGGGGCAGGTCCCTGGCCTTGGTCTGCAGCACTTCGGCGGCCTCGACCGCGTCGAGTGCGAAGCGCAGCAGCTTGTTGCGCGTGTGGCACCAGGCGTCGAGGTACCAGGTGCTGCGGTAATGCACCAGGCGCTGCGGCGACACGTCGCGCAGGCTGACCTCGCGCCGGCCGCGCGTCAGGTAGCGCATGCGCAGGCGGCGGCGCTCCAGCAGCGCCTCGGCCACGCATTCGAAGAAGGGCCCGGGCACCGGTCGCTTGGCCGGGCTGATGATCTTGACGCGCCGCATCAGCTGCGTGGCATCGGCTTTGACGCCGCCCAGCAACTGGTGGATGCGGTCGAGCAGCGGCTGCAGGTGGCGGCTGATCACGCCCTCGCTGTCCAGTTCGGACAGCAGTTTGTGCGCCATCAGCAGGCTGTAGAGCTCACGCTCGTTGAACCACAGCCCGGGCAGTTCGTGCTTCTGGCCGCGATACTCGGCGCCGAAGCGGTAGCCATTGAGCTCGCGGTCGTATTCGATCGGTGCGCCCAACCGGTCGCGCAGGAACTCGAGGTCGCGCTTGAGCGTGGCCGGCGACACCTCCAGCTCGTCGAGCAGGGCCTGGAAGCTGACGTGCCCGCGCTGGCGGATCAGCATCTCGATCTTGTAGACGCGGTCGGTCTTGGACATGCGGAGGCAGCGCGGCGAAGAAGCAACCCGCATTGTGGCGGCGCTATGCTGGCGGCCATGATCAATCTCTGTCCTGCAAGCCTTGCCCGACGTGGCGGCCGGATCTGCCGGTCGAGCGCACTCGCCCTGTTGCTGGTGGCGTGTGGCGGTGGTGGCAATGGTGATGACCACGACGTCGGCAGCCCGCCGCCGATCGGGCCCGGTGACACGACGCGCAGCGTGGCCAGCGGGCCGACGCTGGTAGCGCCCGGCTGCACCGGGGGCCGCAGCAGCGGCACGGTGTTCGTCGATGCCGAAGTCGAGCCCGCGCTCGCCGTGTCGCCGCTGAACCCCGACCTGCTGGTGGGCAGCTGGCAGCAGGACCGCGCCAGCAACGGCGGCGCGCGCGCACTGGCCAGCGCGGTGTCGGTCGATGGCGGGCGCACCTGGCAGCGCGCGCTGCACCCGATGTCGCGCTGCGGTGGCGCGCTTGCCGGCAGCCCGGGCGCCCACGAGCGCGCCAGCGACCCCTGGGTCGACATCGGCCCCGGCGGCACGGTGTTCATGATGGGCCTGGCGTTCAGCGGCCTCAACTTCGCGGCTGGCTCGTCGAGCGCGATGCTGGTCCAGCGGTCAATCGACGGCGGGCGCACCTGGAGCGCGCCGACCAGCCTGCAGCGTGACGGCGCCGAGCGCTTCAACGACAAGAACACGTTGACCGCCGACCCGACCGACAGCCGCTTCGTCTACGCCGTGTGGGACCGGCTGGACGGCGCCGGCAACGGCCCCACCTTGCTGGCCCGCTCGGTCGATGGCGGCGCCAGCTGGGAGCCGGCACGCGAGATCTTCGTCCCGCAAGTGGTCGGCGGCGTCAGCCAGACGATTGCCAATCGCATCGTCGTGCTGACCGACGGGCCTGAGCGCGGCCTGTTGGTCAACACCTTCGTGCAGATCGACACCGTGGGCGAGCGTTCGGCGGCTGCGCTGCGCGTGATGCGCTCGGCCGACCAGGGCCTGAGCTGGAGCGCGCCGGTCACCGTGGCGCAGCACCTCGCGGTGGGCACGCGCGACCCCGAGACCGGCAACCCGGTACGCGACGGGTCCTTCGTGCCCGGCGCTGCCGCCGGCCCCGGCGGGCAGTTGTGGCTGGCCTGGCAGGACGCCCGCTACTCGAACGGAGCGCGCGATGCGATCGCCGTGTCGCGGTCTGCCGACGGTGGGCGCACGTGGACCCCACCGGTGGCCGTGAACCGCGCTGCCGATGTGGCCGCC
>JANOJJ010000781.1:0-5269 GCA_031408155.1 Rubrivivax sp. | reverse complement strand
AAGGACGCGATCGCGTTCGTCGTCATCCTGGCCGTGCTCTTCTTGCTGCCCGGAGGCTTGCTTGGCGCGCGCCGCAGTGACCGGGTCTGAGCCCGACAGCCTGATGCAACGCGGCCGCGGCATTGGTTCGCGCCGCGCCGGCCTGCTCGTGCTGGCCGCAGTGGTGCTGCTGCTGCCGCTGGCGCTGCCCAACAGCTACTTCTACGACATCGCCATCGCGGTGGCGCTCAATGCCATCGTCTGCGTCGGCCTGAACCTGCTGATCGGCTATGCCGGCCAGATCAGCCTGGGCCACGCCGGCTTCTTCGCCCTCGGTGGCTACGGCTCGGCCATCCTGTGCAGCGCCTACGGCTGGCCGAGTTGGCTGTCCTTGCCCGTCAGCACCGCGGCGGTGGGGCTGCTGGCCTTCGTCGTCGGCCGGCCGACACTGCGCCTGAAGGGCCACTACCTGGCGATGGCCACGCTGGGGCTGGGCATCATCATCTCGATCGTGCTGAGCACCGAGGACCGCATCACCGGCGGGCCCGACGGCATGGCAGTGCCGCCGCTGGTGCTGTTCGGCTGGGTCGTGCGCGGCGAGAAGGCCTGGTATTGGCTGTCCGGCGCAGGTCTGCTGCTGACCGTGTGGATGGCGTTGAACCTGGTCGATTCACCCATCGGCCGCGCGCTGCGCGCGCTGCACGGATCAGAAGTCGCGGCCGAAACGCTGGGCATCGCCAGCGCGCGCAGCAAGCTGCGCGTGTTCGTGATCTCAGCCGTCTTCGCCGCCGCTGCCGGTGCCCTGACGGCGCATCACACCGCCTTCATCACGCCTGCGCAGGCCTCGTTCATGCACTCGGTCGAACTGGTGATCATGGTCGTGTTCGGCGGCATGGCGTCGATCTTCGGCGCCGTCGCCGGGGCGGCCATCCTGACCACCCTGCCGCAGCTGTTGACGGTGCTCAAAGACTACGAGATGGTGGTCTTCGGCGCGGTGCTGATCGCCACCATGGTGTTCTTTCCACAAGGCGTGGTGCCCACGCTGGGCCGGTGGCTGGCGAGGTGGCGCCAATGAGCCTGCTTGCTGTGCAGGGTTTGAACAAGGCCTTTGGCGGCGTGCAAGCCATCGCGGACGTGTCGTTCGACATCCAGGCGGGCGCGGTGCATTCGATCATCGGCCCCAACGGCGCCGGCAAGACGACGCTGCTGAACATGCTGACGGGCATCTACGTGCCCGATGCAGGCAGCATCCGCCTGGCCGGGCGGGACCTCGCCGGCCAGCCCACGCACCGCTTTGCCGCGGCGGGCATCGGCCGCACGTTCCAGAACCTGCAGGTCTTCTTCAACATGACTGCGCTCGAAAACGTGATGACCGGCCGTCACCTGCGCGAGCCCTGCTCGCTGCTGGCTGCGTTGCTGCGCACACCGGCGCTGGTGCGCGCCGAAAAGGCCTGCCGCGACGTGGCGCGGGGGTTGCTGCATCGCGTCGGGCTGAGCGCCTACGCCGAAGCTCGCGCCGACGCCATGCCCTACGGTGCGCTCAAGCGGCTGGAGATCGCGCGCGCCCTGGCCGCCGAACCGCGCCTGCTGCTGCTGGACGAGCCCGCCGCCGGCCTGAACCAGACCGAGGCGCACGAACTCGATGCGCTGATCAAGCGGGTCTCGGCCGACGGCACCACGGTGATCCTGGTCGAACACAACATGCGATTGGTGATGGAGGTGTCCGACCACCTGCTGGTGCTGGACCATGGGCGCAAGCTGGCCGAAGGCACGCCGGCGCAGATCGCAGGCAACCCGCTGGTGATCGAGGCCTACCTGGGCACCGCCGCAGCGGCTGAGGGCGCTCATGCTTGAGGTCACTCGTCTGGACAGCCGCTACGGCCGCATCCAGGCCCTGCGCGCGATCGACCTGAGCGTGGCCAGCGGCGAACTGGTGGCGCTGGTCGGCGCCAACGGGGCCGGCAAGCCCACGCTGCTGCGGGCGATCTCCGGCGTGCAGCCCGCCAGCGGCGGCCAGATCGCCTTTGAAGGCCGCGACCTGGCCCGCCTGTCGGCACGCCAGCGCGTGCAGTTGGGCATCGTGCAGGTGCCCGAAGGCCGCCAGGTGTTCGAGCCGATGAGCGTCGAGGACAACCTGCGCCTGGGCGCCTTTGCGCGCGGCTCGGCGGCATCGCTCGAGCCGGTGCTGGCGATGTTCCCGCCGCTGCTGGCCAAGCGCCTGCAGTCGGCCGGCACCTTGTCGGGTGGCCAGCAGCAGATGCTGGCGATCGGTCGTGCCTTGATGGCCGGACCGCGGCTGCTGCTGCTCGATGAACCGAGCATGGGCCTTGCGCCGCGCCTGGTGGCCGAGATCTTTGCCCAGATCGCAGCGCTCAAGTCACAGGGCACGACGATCCTGCTGGTCGACCAGAACGCGCGCGCCGCGCTGTCAATCGCCGACCGTGGCTACGTGATGGAAACCGGCCACATCGTGCTGCAGGGTTCAGGCGCCGAGCTGCTGCGCAACCCGCGTGTCCAGCAAGCCTATCTGGGCCTGTGACGCCCTTGCCTACTTCACACCCATCCCCCGAAAGGACTCGACCATGAAACCCACCCTGCAAGCCGGCGTGACCCGCACCGCCAGCATCGGCATCGACCGCGACCGCACGATCGACTTCATGGGCGAGAAGGCCCGCGTCTACGCAACGCCGATGATGGTGCGTGACATCGAGATGACCTGTCGCGAGCTGCTGCTGCAGCACCTCGATGCGGGCGAGGACTCGGTAGGCACGCGGGTCGAGGTCGACCACATGGCGGCCTCGCTGATGGGCATGACGGTCGAGCTGACGGTCACCATCACCGAGGTGCAGGGCCGCGCCATCACGTTCGAACTCAGCGGCCGCGACAACGTCGAGCCGGTCTGCCGCGGCCGCCACATGCGCTTCGTGGTCGACGTGGCCAAGACCGAGGTCCGCCTGGCCGCCAAGGCCAAGGCCGCGGGGCTGTCATGACCCAGGCCGCGACCACCACCGCCGCGCCCGGCGGCACCCAGCGAGTGCCGACCTATTGCTACCAGTGCGTGGCCGGGCCCGACCTGCTGACGGTGAAGGTGGTCGACGGCGTGGCCACCGAGGTCGAACCGAACTTCTGCGCCGCCGGCGTGCACCCTGGTGGCGGCAAGGTCTGCGTCAAGGCCTACGGCCTGGTGCAGAAGACCTATAACCCGAACCGGGTGCTGACGCCGATGAAGCGCAGCAACCCGAAACAGGGGCGCGACCAGGACCCGGGCTTCGTGCCGATCTCGTGGGACGAGGCCTTCGACCAGATCGCCGACAAGCTCAACGGGCTGCGCCAGCGCGGGCTGACCGACGAGTCGGGTTACCCACGGCTGGCGGCCAGCTTCGGCGGCGGCGGCACGCCGCAGTTTTACATGGGCATGTTCCCGGCCTTCCTGGCGGCCTGGGGGCCGGTGGACATGGGTTTCGGTTCGGGGCAAGGGGTCAAATGCGACCACTCCGAACATCTGTACGGCGAGTTCTGGCACCGCGCCTTCATCGTCGCGGCCGACACACCGACCTGCAACTACCTGATCTCCTGCGGCTCGAACATCGAAGCCTCGGGCGGCGTCGTCGGCGTCTGGCGCCACTCGAACGCGCGCATCCGCGGCATGAAGCGGGTGCAGGTCGAACCACACCTGTCGGTCACCGGCGCCTGCTCGGCGCAGTGGGTGCCGATCAAACCCAAGACCGACGCCGCCTTCCTGTTCGCGTTGATCCACGTGATGCTGCACGAGATGCCGCGCGAGCGGCTCGACCTGCCGCACCTGCGCCAGCGCACCGGTTCACCTTACCTGGTGGGGCCCGGCGGCTTTTATCTGCGCGACCGCGCGACGCGCAAGCCGCTGGTCTGGGACACCCTGAGCAGCAGCGCGCGTGTGCACGACACGCCCGGCATCGCCGAGGCGCTGGAGATCCGGGTCGAGGTCGACGCGATCGAGATCGGTGGCGACGACGAGGTGCTGGCCGAGGGCCTGCTGCACGGCGAGACCGGCTTCGACAAGCTGGCGGCCCACGTGAAGCCGTATTCACCCGAGTGGGCGGCCGGCATCTGCGACGTGCCCGCGGCGACCATCCGCAAGGTCGCGTTCGAATACGTTGAACACGCCTGCGTCGGCCAGACCATCGAGATCGAGGGCCGGACGCTGCCCTACCGCCCGGTGGCGGTGACGCTGGGCAAGACCATCAACAACGGCTGGGGCGGCTACGAATGCTGCTGGGCGCGCACCTTGCTGGCCACGCTGGTGGGAGCGCTCGAAGTGCCGGGCGGAACGCTGGGCACCACGGTGCGGCTGGTGCGGCCGATGGCCGAACGTCTGCAAAGCGCGCAGCCCGGGCCCGACGGCTTCATGAACTACCCGATGAACCCGACCGACAAGGCGACCTGGTCGCCGCGGCCGAACATCCGCAATGCCTACAAGAGCATGGTGCCGCTGGTCGGCAACGGCGCCTGGGCGCAGGCGCTGGGGCCGACGCATTTTTCGTGGATGTTCCTCGACGGCACGCCCAAGGGCCTGCCCACGGTGACATTCCCCGATGTCTGGTTCGTCTATCGCACCAACCCGGCGATCTCGTTCTGGGACACCGCGGCGCTGGGCGACAAGCTCGCGCGCTTTCCGTTCGTGGTGGCGATGGCCTACACGCTCGACGAGACCAACCACTTTGCCGACATCCTGCTGCCCGACGCGACCGATCTCGAAGGCCTGCAGCTGATCCGCATCGGTGGCACCAAGTACGTCGAGCAGTTCTGGGACCAGCAAGGCTTCGCGCTGCGCCAGCCGGTGGTGGCGATGCGCGGCCAGGCGCGCGACTTCACCGACATCTCGACCGAACTGGCGCGCCGCACCGGCATCCTCGAAAAGTACAACGCCGCCATCAACCGTGGCGCCGGCGGCGTGGCGCTGAAAGGCAAGCACGCCGACTTCTCGCTGCCGGTCGACCAGGCCCACTCGTGCGAACGGATCTGGGACGCCGTCTGCCGCGCCGCCAGTGCCGAGTTGACCGATGGCGCCGAGGCGCACGGCCTGGACTGGTGGAAGGACAAGGGCCTGGCCACCAAGCCCTTCCCGCGCGTCGACTGGTACCTGTACCCGACCATGGTCGAGCGCGGCCTGCGCTTCGAGATGCCCTACCAGGAACGGCTGCTGCGCGTCGGCACCGAACTCGGCCGCCGCCTGCACGAGCACGACATGCACTGGTGGGACAAGCAGATGGCCGAGTACCAGGCGCTGCCGAAGTGGAAGGACTTTCCCGGC
>JANOJJ010000768.1:0-1849 GCA_031408155.1 Rubrivivax sp. | reverse complement strand
TCAAGGGCGTGAGCTTCGAAGTGCGGCAAGGCGAGCTGGTCAGCCTGATCGGCGCCAACGGTGCGGGCAAGACCACCACTCTCAAGGCCATCACGGGAACCCAGGTGGTGGCCGCCGGCGACATCGAGTTCATGGGCCGCGCGATCAAGGGCCAGGGCCCGTGGGACCTGGTCAAGCAAGGTCTGGTGATGGTGCCCGAGGGGCGCGGTACCTTCACCCGCATGACCATCACCGAGAACCTGCAGATGGGTGCCTTCGTGCGCAACGACCGCGAGATCGACGACGACATCGACAAGGTGTTCGCGATCTTTCCGCGCCTGAAGGAGCGCCGCAACCAGTTGGCAGGCACCATGAGCGGCGGCGAGCAGCAGATGCTGGCGATGGGCCGCGCTCTGATGGCCCGGCCCAAGGTGCTGCTGCTCGACGAGCCGTCGATGGGCCAGTCGCCGATCATGGTCGACAAGATATTCGAAGTGGTGGCCGACAACCACGGCCGCGGCACCACGGTGCTGCTGGTCGAGCAGAACGCCAGCCGGGCGCTGGGCCTGGCCAACCGGGGCTACGTGATGGACTCGGGCGAAATCACGATGACCGGTGAGGCCAAGGCCTTGCTGAACGACCCCCGCGTCCGGGCGGCCTATCTGGGTGAATAGTAGGGATTTGAACGTAGTGGGGATCGACCACAGCCAGCACCCAGGGTCCTGCTGGTATTCTCGTGAACGGGCGCCAAGCCCGCAGCCGGCCCGGGTCGGGCGGCATTGGTCACGCAGATCCCTGCTCGAGTGAGGACCACCATGAACCCCAGTTTCCATTCCCTGCGCGCACCGGCTCAGCGCCTGGCCGCGGCCGTATCCGCAAGTGTTGCCGTGCTGATGCTCAGCGGCTGCCTGGCCACTGCCCCAAGCCTGGGCGGCGACAAGGGTGTTGTCTCCGGCTCGGCCAGCGGCGGAGCTTCCGACAACGCCAGCAGTCAGCTCGAGAAGTGCAACGAGACCCTGGGCACGATGGCGGTGCAAGAAGACCAGAGTGCTCCGTGGTACGCGCAACTGCGCGGCAACAACCTCGGCTCCACGGTGCCGGTGCTGCGCCTGATGATCCAGCAGAGCAATTGCTTCGTCATCGTCGAGCGTGGCGGCGCGATGCGCAACATGATGCAGGAGCGCACGATCGCCAAGAGTGGCGAGATGCGCGCGGGCAGCAACTTTGGCCAGGGCCAGATGGTCGCGGCCGACTACACCATCAGTCCGGCAGTCCAGTTTTCCGGCAAGACCGGCGGTGGCCGGGTCGGCAGCTTTCTGCCTGGCCTGGCCGGCGCGGTGGCCGGCAGCGTGAGCCGCAACGAAGCGTCGACCACCCTGCTGTTGATCGACAACCGCTCGGGCGTGCAGATCTCGGCGGCCGAAGGAACGGCCAAGAACTTCGATTTCGGCGTCTTCGGCGCGGCTTGGGCCGGGCTCGGCGCCGCCGGTGGCGGCTACTCGAACACGCCGCAGGGCAAGGTGGTCGTGGCGGCCTTTGCCGACTCGTACAACCAGATGGTCAAGTCGTTGCGCAGCTACAAGGCGCAGACCGTCAAAGGCGGCCTCGGCACGGGCGGGCGCCTGGGCGTGCAGGGCGGGCAGACGCCGACACGGTAAGTCTCCAGCCGCCCGGGCCGGGCTCGCGCCCAGGTCGAGTCAGCCAGCCTTGCAGGCCGCGCCCTCGCAGAGCTCGGGCCCCTCCTGAGGCACAAAGACCTGCGCAGGCAGGTCTTTGTGTCCTCAGTCGACCTTGCAGGCCGCGCCCTCGCAGAGCTCGGGCCCCTCCTGAGGCACAAAGACCTGCGCAGGCAGGTCTTTGTGTCCTCAGT
>JANOJJ010000740.1:0-3918 GCA_031408155.1 Rubrivivax sp. | reverse complement strand
CCCTTCGGCGCAGCCGGTGACGAGCACGCCTGCCGCGCCGTCGCGCAGCGCGTAGTCGACGAACGACGGCGGCAGCATGCCGCTGCAGATCAGGCCAAGCGGCACTACGTCGGCAGCGGCGAGCGAATCGACCTGCAGTCCGCAGTTGCAGCTGAAGACGACGATCGGGTGCTCGGCCTTCGATGCGGCAAGACCCTGCTGCAGCCGCTGGCGTAGCGTGTCCATCGTCAATTGCGGCAGGTCGATGCCGGTGACCAGCTCGGCCGCGTTGCGGAACGGCGTCGACGACGGGCAGGCGCCGGCGCAGATGCCGCAGCCGGCGCACAGGTCGGCATTCACCACCGCCATTTCCTTGCCGACCTTGCGCTTCGGGTGCGGCACCATCGTCAGCGCAGCATAGGGGCAGTCCTCGAAGCAACGGCGGCAGCCGTTGCAGTTGTCCGGGTCGACCTGCGCCACCGCGGGTCGTGCCGGCTGCGGCAGGAAGGGCAGCGCCGACAGCAGCGCCAAGCTGGCGATCACCACCAACCAGGCGGCTCCGCCCGCCGTGGCGTTGGCCAGGGGGTGCACGAAGAGCAGGATCCAGTCGAGCGCCAGCACAACCGGCACCGAGGCGACATCGGCCGGGCCGTGGTCGACAACCGGCAGTGCGATCGCCAGCATGACCAGCACCGCCGCCAGGCCCAGCGCCAGTGGACGCGGCGGGAAAACCGCTGCCCGCGTGATGCGCTGGATGTGGAACCACAGGCCGAACAACATCAGCAGCGGCACGCCCAGGTGCACGAAGACGAAGAGCGAGAACAAGCGGTCGCTGACCGCGGCAGCGGTCAGGAAGTTGCGCGCCAGCGGCGCCGCCAGCAGCGGCAGGGCGTCGAACCATTCAGCGGTGGCTAGTGCCGAGTAGTGGCCCAGTTGGTCCCAGTTGAGCCAGAAACCGCCGATCGCGCTGACGAAGGCAAAGACAATCATCGGCACGCCGGTCAGCCACGAGTAGCGGCGAAAGCCCTGATAGCGCCCGTGCAGCCATTCGCGCAGCAGGTGTGCACCGAGCAGGATCACGAACGCGTCGGCCGCATAGCGATGCACGCCGCGCAGCCAGCCGCCGGCGTACCAGGATTGGTTCGATAACTGCTGGATCGATCGGTAGGCACCGCTGGCCGAGGTGTCGATCACCACGAAGAGGTAGATCCCGCTGCCCACCAGCAGCCACAGGCAAAGGAAACCTAGCGCGCCCAGGTGCCGCAGCGGGCTCAGCGCAGTGCCGAAGGCAGCGTCGAAGACCTGCTCGGCGCGGCGCCACAGGCCCAGGCCGGCGGAGCGCAGTGGTCCGGCGCAAGCTCGAGGCGGCTCGTGCATGGCGCCGGATGTTCCCCTGCGGCCACTCAACGCGGCGCCTCGCCGGCAGGCACGGCAACGCCCGGTCGCGAACGACGCTGGCTGCGGCGGTCGGCCAGCCAGTACCACCCGACCGTGAGGAAGAAGCCCAGCCCGCCGATGACCTCGAGCAAGAGCGCGTAGTTGTAGCGGTACTGGCCGGTTTCGGGGTCATACACGGTGCACAGAATGCGCACCCGCTCGATCAACGCGCTGAGCCGCTGCTGCGGCGGCAGCGGGGTATTGGTCAGCAACTGTCGCAGCGGCTCACCGAGCTTGTCGGCCGTCATCCGGTCGCCATAGACCTGTGCGTAGATGCGGCCCTGCGCATCGACCACGGTCACGCCCAGCAGATGGTCGAAGCCGGCCGGCGTGGCCACATAGCTGAAACCGAACTCGCGCGTGAGCTGCTCGACCACGGCGGCGGGCGGGCTCAGGAATTCCCAGTTCGGGTAGTCGATGCGGTGTTGCGCGGCGAACGCGCGCAGCGCCGGCGGCGAATCGAATGGCTGGTTGAAACCGATGCTGATGACGTTGAACTGGTTCGGGCTCAGCAGCCGGTCCAGGCCCTTGACGGCCTGGTGCAGCATGCGCGTGCTGGCCGGGCAGACCTGGAAGCAGCCGGTATAGATGAAGCTCACCAGCAGCGGCTTGCCGCGATAGCTGGACAGGCGCACCGACTTGCCCGCGCGGTCGAGCACGGTGAGCTCGGGCACCCGCTGGCCGATCACGGCCTGGCTCATGCTCAGCGCGGCAGGCTCGTCAAGCCGGGGGACCGTGCTGTCGTTGACGGTCGCCGTATCGACTGCCGCCCAGCCCTGAACGCAGAGCGCTGCAAGCAGCGGCCCGAGCCCCGATACCAGCCGGCGGCGGGCGCTGGACGGATCAGCGAACCACCGCATCGACGACCACCGCGGCCAGCAGCACGCTGAGCTGCACCATGGAGGCGAAGAACGACGCCATCGCCGTCTGGCGGCTCGGCAACCTGGCCAGCGCGCGTGTCTTGCGCAGGAAGTGCGCGCCGCCGATCAGCGCGCCGGCAAGATAGACCGGGCCGGCACCGAACAAGGCCGGCAGCAGCGATGCAGCCACCAGTGCGATCGCATTGAAATGCACGATGCGCGCGGCCCGCTCTGGCCCGGCCACCACCGGCAGCATCGGCACGCCCGCGGCGGCATACTCGGCATGGTTGGCGATCGCCAGGCTCCAGAAATGCGGCGGTGTCCACAGGAACAGCACCAGCGCCAGCAGCAGCGGCAACGGCCCCAGCGACGGATTCACCGCCGCGGCACCGGCCAGCACCGCGAAGCTGCCGGACAGGCCGCCGACCACGATGTTCAACCAGCTGCGCCGCTTGAGCCAGACCGTGTAGATGACGGCATAGAAGAAGGCGCCGAGGAAGATGAACAGTGCCGACAAGGCGTTGACCGTTGACCAGGCCGCGCCCACCGCGCCGGCAAGCAAACCGAGGATCAGCAGCAGCCACAGCGGTGAACGCCTCAGCGCCCCGGTGGCGAAGGCGCGTTGGCGGGTGCGCGCCATCAGGCGGTCGCTGTCGGCTTCGAAGTACTGGTTGAAGGCGCCGGCAGCGGCCGAAGCCACCAGCACCGACAGCGCCAATACCACGACCTGGCCCAGGCTCAGCGCCGACCCGGGCGCGATGGCCAGCCCGCCCAGCGCCGTGATCATGATCAGGACGCCGATGCGCAGCTTGAAGATGCCGACCACCGTGCGAGCGAGCCCGGCAGTCGGACCGGCGGACCGAATCACGGTGGTGTTCATGCGTCTGCTCCTTCGTGGTTGTCAGCACCTGCGTCTGCGTCCCGAGTCAGCTCAGGCCCCACACGGTCGACAGGTACTTCCAGTTGATGAAGTAGTACAGGACAAAGGCGGTCAGGAACACCATCGCCAGCGCGAAGGTACCCGGGGCCGCGAAGCCGATCGATCCATGGGCGTGTGCCGCGGCCGTGGGCGCCTGGCGTGGAATCGGCGTGAAGGTCGGGCTTTGCACGCCGGGCTCGAGCTTCTTGCCCCACAGGATCGAACCGACGGTGACGTAGATGTAGATCCCCCCACCCAGGATCGCAGCGATGCCTGCGATGCCCACCAGCCCCATCATCAGGTAGGCCGCACCGGGCCATTCGTAGGCCAGTGCCGCGCCGTTGAAGGCCATGTCCCAATGCCGGCGCGCGACGCCCAGCGTGCCGGCACCCATCATCACCAGGCAGAAGAAATACATCGAGAAACCGAACAGGTAGGGCTGCCACTGCGCCAGCTTGGGCGCGATCGTTTCACGCCGGAACAGGACCGGGATCAGCAGGTAGGTCAGCGCCATGAAGGTCAGCGTGGTGCCGACCACCACCGTGGCATGGAAGTGCCCCGGCACGTAGATCGTGTTGTGGATGATCATGTTGAGCTGCTCGGTGCCCATCATCACGCCCGAGATGCCGCCGAGGAAGCCGAAGCCGATGATCGAGATGAACACGCCCGAGAAGGTCGGGTTGCTCCACGGCGCCTTGCGCAGCCATTCGAACAGCCCCTTGG
>JANOJJ010000720.1:0-2635 GCA_031408155.1 Rubrivivax sp. | reverse complement strand
GGCCACCGGCGGCGGGCCGACGATGTACCGCTATCACACGCCCTAGGGCGGCAAGAGCGGCGACGGGCTGGCGCTGGCGCTGCGCGCCGGAGTGCCGCTGCGCGACATGGAGCTGGTGCAGTTCCACCCCACCGGGCTGCTGGCCGGCGAAGGCACGCGCATGACCGGCACCGTGCTCGAAGAAGGCCTGCGTGGCGCCGGTGGCTGGCTGGTGAACGGGGCGGGCGAGCGCTTCATGAGCCGCTACGACGCGGCGGGCGAGCGCGCCACGCGCGACATCGTCTCGCGCAGCATCTACCGCGAGATGCGCGCCGGCCGCACCACGCCCAACGGCGGTGTGTACCTCCAGATGGCCCACCTCGGGCCCGAGCAGGTGCGCAAGCAGTTCAAGGGCATGGTCGAGCGCTGCGCCGACTGCGGCTTCGACCTGGCCGCCGGCCAGGTGGAGGTGGTGCCGACGGCGCACTACATGATGGGCGGCGTGGTCTTCAGCGCCGACGGCGCCACGCAGCTGCCGGGACTGTTCGCCGCGGGCGAGGACACCGGCGGCGTGCATGGCGCCAACCGCCTCGGCGGCAACGGCGTGGCCAACTCCACCGTGTTTGGCGGCCTGGCGGGCGACGCGATGGCGCCCTGGGTGCGCACGCACGGCGCCTGGGCCGCGCCCGACGAGGCGGCGATTGCCGCCAGCGTGGCGCGGCACGAGCACGCCTTCTCGCAGCCGGTGGCAGCGCTGCATCCGTTGCGGGAGGCCTTGTACGAGACGATGTGGCAGGACGCCGGCATCCTGCGCACGGCAGACGGCCTGCAGCGTGCGCAGCAGCGCCTGGCTGAACTCGCCGCCGAACTGCAGCGCACCGGCGTGGCGGGCGACGATCGCGCCTTCAACGTCAGCTGGCACGACTGGCTGAATCTGCACAGCCTGATCGACGTGAGCCGGGTCATCACCGCCGCGGCGCTGGCTCGCGAGGACTCGCGCGGCGCGCACTTCCGCGAAGACTTTCCCGCGCCCGGCCCGATGGCGGGCTCCAGCTACACCGTGGTGCAGCAGGCCCCTGGCGCCGACGCCGGGCTGCAGGTGCGGCAGCAGCCGGTGCGCTTCACGCGGGTGCGGCCGGGCGAAAGCCTGCTTTGACGGCAGGGCTCGAACTGCTGCCTGGCCTCACCCCGGCGTCGATGGCGGCGCTGGCGCTGATCGTGGCCGCGGCCTATGTGGTGTTCGGTCTCACCGGCTTCGGCGCGACGATGTTCGCCATCCCCATGCTGGCGCTGCTGCTGCCGCTCAAGGTGGCGGTGCCGCTGATGCTGTTGTTCGATCTGGTGGCCACCGCCTCGGTGGGGCTGGTGACCTGGCGCCGCGCTGCGCGCGGCGAATTGCTGCGCCTGGTGCCATTGATGCTGCTGGGGCAGCTGGCAGGCCTGAGCCTGCTGGTGGGTGCACCGGCACAACCGCTGCTGGTCGCGCTGGGCTTGTTCGTGCTTGCCAATGCGGCCTGGAACCTGTTTGCGCCGCAGGCAGGCGGCCGCATCGGCCCTTGGTGGTCGGTGCCGGCGGGCACGGTAGGGGGCGTGTTCAGCGCGCTGTTCGGCACCGGGGGGCCGATCTACGCCACCTACCTCGCGCGCCGCATCCCGGAGATGGCCGATGTGCGCGCCACCAGCGCCTTGCTGATCCTGGCCAGCGCGTTGATCCGGCTCGTGCTCTACCTCGGCGCCGGGCTGTACCGGCAGCCGGGGTTGATGGTGACCGCGCTGGTGCTGATGCCGTTCTGCGTGCTGGGTCTGTTCGTCGGCAGCCGGTTGCATGCGGCGCTGCCGGGCGAGCGGGTCAAGCGGGTGCTGTTCATGGTGCTGGCGCTCGGCGGTGTGCTGGTGATCTGGAAGGGCGTGGTGTCGTGATTCGTGTGCTCCGCTGCGCGCTGGCCGCGGTTGCCCAGCGGGAGACCGGGAAGTCCGCGGCCGCTCGATTGCGCAGGTGTGCGAGCGCGACGAGCCGCCCGGCACGTTCGCACTCGGTCGAGCGGGGCGGCGGGCCTGATCGGCGCAATGCGTGCCGATGACCAAACCTGACCCGCGCGGCGTGCGCCGCACCACCGACACGCCTGCTGCGCGCCTATGATGGTCTGTCGACGAGATCGATCCTCCCTCTCGCGACCAACACGCTGAAGGAGTACAGACGATGGCCAAGTCCAAGAGCGCGGATCCCGGCATCTACCGCGTCACCGATGTCATCGGCACCAGCAAGGTGTCGTGGGAGGACGCGGCAAAGAACGCCGTCGAGGCCGCCGCCAAGTCGCTTCGCGATCTGCGCATTGCCGAAGTCGGCAAGCTCGACATGAAGATCGAGGACGGCAAGGTCGTTGCGTATCGAGCGCGGGTTTCGTTGTCCTTCAAGTACGACGGCTGATCCCGCGACAGGGCATACGACCCGATCGATGCTGTCGATCACCGGCATCCGCTCGGAACTGGGTCGCGTGCTCGCGGGCATGCCCCCGCGCCAGTGGGCAGCCCCGGTCCACGTCAACCTGGCCGGCCAGCAGGCCAATTCGCTGCTGCACGACGGGCACGCGTGGAAGGATCTTGCGCACACGCTGCCGGGCACCACGCGCCGTGCGCTGCGCAACGCTGTAGCGGC
>JANOJJ010000706.1:0-7795 GCA_031408155.1 Rubrivivax sp. | reverse complement strand
GCGTTGGCCTTCGTGCCCTGCTGCAGGATGAACTGCTCGGACAGGTAGGTCGAATTGTCGCCCGGAATCCGGTACCCCTTGAGGAAGTCGGCGATCGCGCCGCGGTTGACGTCGGCGGCCGACAGCGCCTCGCTCTTGCCGCCGGCAGCCGCGACCACGCCCATCAGCGCCATGAAACCCTGGTTGCTGGTGGCGGGGTTGCTCAACGCATAGCGCAGCTTGCCGTCCTTGGCGGCTTGCGCGATGTCCTTCCAGGTCAGCTTGAGGTCGGGCTTGTCCCAGCCGTGCTTGCGCGCGTCGGACTCGCTCACGCCGACCGCGATCGGCGACAGCATGATCTTTTCCTGCAGCTTCACGCGCTGCTGGCCTTCGGGGCTGGACAGCAGGTACTTGGCGTTGGCAAACCACGCGGCCTGTGCCTTGGCTTCGCCGGTCAGCACCGCCTCGGTGCTTTCCATCGTGCCGCCGAAGCGGAACTTGAGCTTCACGCCGGTGGCCTTGAGCGCCATCTCCTGCAGCGGCTCGACATCGCGCAGGTCACTGGTGGCAAGCACCGTGAATTCGGCCGCGGCAGCCGCTGGCGCAGGCGGCGGCGCAGGCTGTTCGTCCTTGCCGCAGGCCGACACAAGCACCGCGGCCAGCAGCGTCGCAACACGGATCACTTTGTTCATTGCGCCATCTCCTTGGCCACCGTGTCGATCATCTCGGCCATGATTTCGAACGACGGCGGATCGACCACCTGCGTCACGCGCGGCTCCACCGCCAGCCCGGTGGGCTTGAGCGCGGCGACGAACTTGTCGGCGTCGGCGATGCGAAAACCGTACTCGACCGCAATGGCCTGCAGTTCGACGTCATTCGACAAGGCCGTGCCGAGTGCCTTCGCGCGGTCGTTCATGGCCACGAACACGACCTTGTTGACGATCGTGGGCAGTGGGTACAGCAGCACCATGTCGGCGCCCACGCCGCCCTTGGTCAGCGCGTAGCGCACGAGCTGGTTCTCGTAGATGAAGGCCATCGGCGTCTTGCCGATGCCGATCGCCACGTAGTCGTCGAAGTTGCCGTCGACGTAGCTTTCCTGGTAGCCCTGGCGCTTGAACAGTTCGGCCAGCTTGAGCGACACCTGCTGCGCGGTGGCGCGGTCGGTCACGATGTCGCCATGCAGCGCGTGGCTGGTCAGTGCCAGGTACATCGCGCCCGAGTTGCTGCGCCGCAGGTCGGTGGTCGACACCAGCACGCTGCGGCTCACGTCGTAGCCGGCTGCGCCCTTCAGGTCCTTCCAGCGCTTGCGCGCCAGCATCAGCTCGGTCAGCTTGCTCATGTCGACGCCGTAGACCTTGGGCGACACCGCCTTGGCAACGCCGTTGGCGACCAGGATCTTGGCGATCGGCTCCCACGAGGCGATGACCAGCGGCGTGTGGAAGGGCGCCATCTGGGTCGCCGGCAGGTTTGCCTTGCGCGCCGCTTCGACCACCTGGTTGGCCGCCACCACACCGGATGAGAAGAAGAAGTCCGGCGAGCTGCCGGCGACCACCTTGCCAGCCATGTCGCGGCTGCCCATGCGCAGCACGGCCACCGGCATCCTCTTGGCGGCCAGCGCCTTGATCACGCGCTCGTCCTTGAAGTAGCCCTCGACGTCGAGCGCGATCAGGCCCTTGAGCTGCACCGTGCTGGCCACCTCGATGGCTGCCTGCCGGGTGCTGCGCTCCTGCTGCTGCCCGCGCAACGCGAAGTACAGCGCGCCGCCGAACGCCGCCGCCAGCAGCACCGTGATGACTGCCCGCTTCGCGGTGGACATGGCCATGTCCTGACTCCTTGAATACCCCCTCAGGTGCGGGGCAGTGTAGTGGGCGCCGCCAGATCGTCCATGCTCTTGCCCTGCTCGCGCAACAGGCCTTCGAGCAGCGGCAGCAATGGGCCCAGCCGCTCGTCGATGGCGCTGCGCACGGTATCGACGAAGACCTGGGTCGAACGCTCGATCTCGATGTTCAGCGCCTCGCCATCGACCTTGCTGCCGAAGGTCGTCATGCGCAGCGTTTCAGGGATCAGCCAGACCTCGAACCAGCCGCTGCCGTCGCGCTCACGCTGCGCCTCGGCCACCGTCAGGCTGGCGCCGTTGACGGCGATGTAGCCCTTGGCGAAGACATAGCGCATCCAGGGCGCCGGCACCGCGATGCGCAGCACGTGGTTGTTCTCGGGCTGGCGGATCTGCCCGACGCGGGCCATCAGATCGACGTGCCCCGACAGCGGGTGGCCGCCGATCTCGGCGCCGTCGCGCGATGCGCGTTCGACGTTGATGCGGCTGCCTTCGCGCAGGCTGTGCAGCGTGGTCAGAGCCAGGCTTTGCTGCATCACGTCGAAGTCGGCGGCGTCGCTGCCGTGCAGCGCCGTCACGGTCAGGCAGGTGCCGTCCACCGCCACGCTGGCGCCGATCGCCAGCCCATCGGCAAAGCCGGACGGAAACTGCAGCCTGAGGCTGCGCAGCCCGGGCCGGTCGATGGCCTGGGCGACGCTGGCGATGCCTTGAACGATGCCGGTGAACATGGGAAGCCCGCTTGGAGTGCGGCGAGCTTATCAGCCCATGCAGACGGCGCGCCTGTGGCCTCGACGCGACAGACGCCACGTCGGCCAGAGGGCCGGCTCGCGATTCACTCTAGAGTGGCGGTCCCCTGTCGTGCCCATGGAGACCATCGATGCAACACCGTTGTTCGGGACCCCGCTTCGGCGCACGCACGAGTCGACCCGGCCTGAGCCTGTTGGTCACGCTGTTGGCAGCGACGCCGGTGGCCCTGCACGCGCAGTCGGGCGTGGGCTCGTCGACCACCGACGCGCCTTCGGTGGTCGTCACCGGCACGCGGCTGCCGCTCAGCGCCAGCGGCCTGGCGCAGAACGTCACCATCATCGACAGGCAGACCATCGAGCAAGCCAATCCGGCCCGCATCGAGGACCTCCTCGCGCAGGTGACCGGCGCCTATGTCGACCAGGCCGGCAAGAGCGGCGGATTCGCGTCGATGTACATGCGCGGAGCCGAGAACAGCCATCTGCTGATCATGCTCGACGGGGTCAAGCTCAACGACCCGACCACCACGCGCGGCAGCGCCTATGACCTGTCGTCGATCGACATCGCCATGATCGACCGCATCGAGGTGCTGCGCGGCCCGGCCTCGGCGTTGTACGGCGGCGAAGCCCTGTCCGGCGTGGTGCACATCATCACCAGGCGCACGCCGCGGCCCGGGGTGTCGGGCAGCGTGTACGGCGCGCTCGGTGGCGGCCACCATCGCAAGCTCGGCGGCTCGGTGGCGTTCGGACAACCGGCGCTGCAAGCGCAGGTGAGCGTCGGGCGCAGCGACGAAGGCAGCGCCGGCGGCGATGCAACGCTGCGTCTGAACACGCTGTCGGGTTGGGTGCGCTTTGCGCCTGCCGCCACGCTGCAGGGTGAGTTGTTTGCCCACCGCGCCGAACGCAAGAGCACGGCGTTCCCTGACGACAGCGGTGGCCCGCGGCTGGCGGTGAATCGCGAACTGACCGTCCGCGACTCGACCGACCGGACCTACGGCGGCAAGCTGTCCGCCGGCGATGTGCGCAGTGTGCAGCTGCAAGCCGGGGTGTCGGTGTTCGACCGCCAGGAGCGCTCCGACAACGCTGCGGTCGACCCCGGCGTGCGGTTTCCGGTCCCGGCCTTCGTCAGCGACACCGACTTCAGGCGCAACAACGCCTATGTCAGCGCAACGCACGACACCGGTGCCGGCACCAGCTTCGTCGTCGGCCTCGAACGACAGACCGAGAGCGGCAGGCTCACCAGCGTGGGCGACTTCTTCTTCATCGGCAGCCCGCAGACGCTTACCTTCGAGCTCGATCGCTCGACCAACTCCGCGTTCGCCGAGGCCCGCATCAAGCTGGCCCCCGGCGTTGCGGCGCAGCTCGGTGTGCGACGCGACAAGGTGCAGGGCATCGACGCGGTGACGACACCGCACCTGGGCCTGGTCTGGGAGCTGGCCGGCGCTGCCACGGTACTCAAGGCCAACGTCAACGAGGGCTACAAGCCACCGAGCTTCTTTGCCCTGGGTTTTCCGATCGGCGGCAACGCCGGGCTCAGGCCCGAACGCAGCAAGAACGTCGAGTTGACGCTCGTGCAGCGCCTTGGTACGGCGGGCTCGGGCCAGGTCACGGTGTTCCAGACCAACTACAAGGACCTGGTCGACTTCGACGGCGAGACCTTCACCAACATCAACCGCGGCACGATCGTGGTCAGGGGCATCGAGCCGACGCTGCAGCTCCAGATCGACCGCAGCTGGCGCGCGCAGATCGGCGCGACGCTGCTCAACATCGACGTGCGTGACGGACTGCAACCGCTGCGCAACCGACCGGAACGCAAGGCCTCGGCCACCCTGGTCTACGAGATCGACGCGCGGTCGACGCTGTATGCCGGCCTGAACCACACCGGCAGTTTCCTCGATCGGTCGAACCCGACCGGCGACCAGCGTTTGCCCGGATTCACCAGCGTGGACATCGGCAGCACCTTCCGGCTCGACGCGCTGCAGTTCCGATTGTCGGTCGACAACCTGTTCGACAAGTCGTACGAGCAGTTCGTGGGCTTTGCGGCCCAGGGCAGGCGCGTGCGAGCTGCGCTGCGGGCGGACTTCTGATCAACACCGGCCCGCCGCGGGCGCGGCCCCGGGTCAGGGCGAAAAGCGCTCGCTCTTGATGTAGGCGACGACAGCCATGCGTTGTTCGCGCGTGAAGACGGCTCTCCAGGGCGGCATCCCCTTGAAGCCGTACGTGACCCGGTCAAAGATGAACTCCGGATCGAGCGCGCCGGGCCTGAGCTTGGGCGCCTTGCCGGGGTAGGCGCTGGTGCCATGACAGTGGCGACATTGCGTGGTCCAGACGCCCTCGCCGGTGCTGATGTTGTCGGCGTTGCCCAGGTAGGTCGCGTCAAACGTCGGCATCGGTTCGTCGCCAGCGGCCTGGCCGGCCGGCTTGTCAGCATCCTGCGCAGCGGCCGGCTGGGTCGGGCCCAGGGTGGCCAGCGCAAGCGCGACGATTCCGGCCAGGCCGGTCGAGGTCGATCGAAAGGTCATGGGCGGAGTTTCCGCTACGGCAGTCGATGCCGGCAAGACAGGCAGCTGCAAAACGCGCTCGCCACCGTCGCGCTGGCTGGCGCGGCGGTGGCGATGGACGGTGCCGCGCTTACGGGACGATCCTGTAGATCGTGTCGAGCGAACCGTTCGGGCCGGTGGTGACCGACGTCAACACATAGACCTCACCGGCGCTGTCTTGCGCGAACGCGAGCACGTAGGGCAGCTTGCCCGGCATGTTGGTGACCTGCGCTGTCTCCATCGTCCATTTGCCATCACTGCCCTTGGTGCCAATGAAGATCTGGCCGTCCATCTCACCGAAGCCCTTGCTCCAGTCGCCGAAGAAGTACTTGCCCTTCCAGGCCGCGTTGGCGCCGCGATAGACGTAGCCGCCGGTGACCGAGATGCCCTTGCAGCCGCTGGGCTTGGCGGTGCAGTTGTTGTACTCGATGATCGCTGGCGTGATGCCGGCCTTGTCGCAGTTGGCGGGATGGTCGTCGGGCTTCTGGTAGTCGAAGCAGCGCATCATGCCTTCGACCCGGCGCCAGCCCATGTTCTGGCCCTTGCCGATCAGCTTGATCGCCTCGTAGCTGTTCTGCTGCACGTCGCCGCAATACAGCTCGGCCGCGCTGCTGCCCATGTCGAACGAGCAGCGCCACGGATTGCGCACACCGTAGGCAAAGATCTCCGGGTTGGCATCACGACGACCGACGAAGGGGTTGTCCGGCGGAATGCCATACGGCTTGCCCGGACTGCGCGTGTCGACGTTGATGCGCAGGATCTTGCCCAGGTTGGTGGTCAGGTCCTGGCCGTTGCCGATCGTCACGTTGTGGCCGATGCCCCAGTCGTTGGCATAACCACCGTCACCAAGGGACACGTACAGCATGCCGTCGGGGCCGAAACCGATCCAGTGCCCGTTGTGGTTGAACTGCGGCCACGAGGTGGACAAGATGCGCCGCGCCGAGCTCGGGTCTGCGCTGTTCTTGTCGGCAGTCGAAACCGTGTACTCCTCGACCACGTTGCTGTGGTCGTACCACAGCATCTGGCCCAGATCGGCGCCGTAGTCCAGGTGCGCGCTGTAGGCTACGTAGAGCTTGCCGTTTTCCTTGAACTTCGGATGGAACGTGAGGCCCAGCAGGCCGCGTTCATCGAAGTCGTGGAACAGCGGCTTGATCTTGCTGCGGATATCGAGGAACGGCGTGGGGTTGAGCTTGCCGTTCTCGAGGATCTTGATGCGGCCGTTTTGTTCGATGATGAATATCCGGTTGTCGCCAGGCGGCTGCACCATCGCCAGCGGTGTGTTGATGCCGCCGACCACCTTCTCGAGCTTGACCTTGGTTTGCGCCAGCGCTGATGCGCCAGACATCGCCAGCAACGCTGCGGCGGCCATTGATGCCCCGAACTTGAATACGTTCATGTGCTCCTCCAGAGTTTTGACACCCCTTGGCGTGAGCAGCTGAGGCCAGCTGGTCGATATCACGGCAAGGCCCGGCAAGAGCGTGGCACCACGTTCGTGGCGCCCGGGGCCCGAACCGCGGGATGGCGAGTGTAGGAGCATCCTTGCCGTCGATCAATGAGGGTTGCCTTGCATTGAGCTGCGTGCGCCGGAGCGTCCCCGAGCCGCCAGGCAGGCGCTATGCTGCGGGCCATCCGCGGCCTCTGCGCCGCGTCGACATCGGTCCCGTACCGCTCCGACCGACATGCCATTCGGGCACCTCGTCAGCACCACGACCATGCCTGCGGGCCGGCGGGAGCCGGCAGCGTGACGGGGTCGATGCTCGAGTTCGGCGCGCAGGCCGCGACGTCGGTGGCGCAGTATGTCGAGCTGATCACCTCGTCGCCGCAGCAGATCGTCGCGCATGGCGCCGCTGTGGTCGGCGTAGCCTTCGTGTCGGTGGCCGCCTTCGTGCGCACGATGATCCCGCTGCGCTGGCTGGCGGTGGGCAGCAACATCGGGCTGCTGGTCTTCGGTGCGATGCACCCGTCGGTGCCTACGCTGATGGTGTCGGGTGCGCTGCTGCCGATCAACCTGTGGCGGGCGATCGAGATGATGCGCATCACGCGCCGCGTCAAGCGCGCTGCGTCCGACGCCGACCTGGCCGGGATCTGGCTCAAGCCGTACATGAAGCCGCTGCGGCTGCGCGCCGGGCGCGTGCTGTTCCGCAAGGGCGACAAGGCCAACCGGCTGTTCCTGCTGACCGACGGTGAACTCGAACTGGTGGAACTCGGCCAGCGCCTGCAGGCGGGTCGAATCTTCGGCGAGATCGCGCTGTTCTCGCCCGAGCACGTGCGGACCAACACCGTACGCTGCCTCACCCGCTGCGTGGTGCTGTCGATCCATGAGAGCACGGTGCGCCAGCTCTACTTCCAGAACCCGGCCTTCGGCTTTCACCTGATCGAGCTGCTGGCCGCGCGGCTGAGCACCGACGTGGGCCGCGCCGAGCGGCGCTGGAAAGAGTCGGAACAGCGCTACGACGAATCGGACCTTCGCGCCCGGGTCGGCATGCCGCTGCAGGCGTCGTCGCCATCGCCGCCGCCAGCGGGGCCCTAGAAACGGCAGTTGACCGCTTTCCACCGCTGGATACACCGCATGGATGCTGGCGCTTCACTCACGACCACCATCACCTCACGGGTGACAGCGCTACGCACCCGATTGGGCCGCGCAGCGGCGCGCTGGCTGTGTTGCTCCTCCTCGCGGGCCTTCGCCAGGCGTACAAGCC
>JANOJJ010000671.1:0-1665 GCA_031408155.1 Rubrivivax sp. | reverse complement strand
CGCCACCTCGCCAAACGCCAGCGCATCTTCAAGCAGCGTGCCGGCCTCGGCTGCCCGGACTGGCCGGGGTGCTACGGCCACCTGACCGTGCCGACTGAAGCGCAGCTCGTCGAGCAGGCGCAGCAGAACTTCCCGGGCCGTCCGGTCGAGCACGCCAAGGCCTGGAAGGAGATGATCCACCGGTACCTCGCCTCGACGCTGGGCCTGCTGATCCACGGACTCGCGCTGCTGAGCTTCCGCGCCGGCGCGCCGCGCATCCTGCCGCGCGTGCTGCTGCTGCTGGTGATGTTCCAGGGAATGCTCGGCATGTGGACCGTGACCTGGCAGCTCAAGCCCCTCGCCGTCACCGCGCACCTGCTGGGCGGCCTGGCCACGCTCGCGCTGCTGTTCTGGCTCTGGCTCGGCGTGCGGCCGCGGCCCATGCCCGCGACTCCTCAAGCGCGGCCCGCCCGCGCGCGGCTGTTCGCGGGCGTCGCGCTGGCGCTGCTCGCCGCGCAGATCTTCCTCGGCGGTTGGACCAGCAGCAATTACGCCGCGCTGGCCTGCCCGGACCTGCCGACCTGCCAGGGCCGCTTGTGGCCCGAGCTGGACGTGAAGGAAGCTTTCACGCTGTGGCGCGGCCTCGAGCAGAACTACGAGTACGGCGTGCTCGACAATCGCGCACGCGTCACCATCCACCACCTGCATCGCGTCGGCGCGCTCGCGGTGAGCGCCGTGCTGCTGGCGCTGGCGGCGTGGCTGTGGCGCCAGGGCGGCACCTGGCGGCGGCACGGGCAGGCGATCCTGGGCCTGCTCGCGGTACAGGTCGGCATCGGCCTGTCGCTGGTGATCCTGCAGTTGCCGCTGCCACTCGCTGCAGCCCACAACGCCGGGGCGGCGCTACTATTGCTGGCCGTGACCAAGCTCAACCACCGCGCCTGGGTTCAGGCATGAACACACCGGAACCGGCGCTTCGCGCCGGCGTCGTCGCCGCCAGCGCCATCCCGCTGCGCCTGCGGCTGCGCGAATACTACGAGCTGTGCAAACCGCGCGTGGTCATGCTGATCACCTTCACCGCCATCGTCGGCATGTTCCTGGCGACGCCGGGCATGGTGCCGCTCGAGGTGCTCGGCCTCGGCAGCCTCGGCATCACGCTGATGGCGGCCTCCGCTGCGGCCATCAACCAGCTGCTCGACCGGCACGTCGACGCGCGCATGGCGCGCACCTGCGGCAGGCCGCTGGTCACCGGCACGCTCACCGTGGCCGAGTCCCTGACCTTCGCCGCCGTGCTCGGCACGCTCGGTTTCGGCGTGCTGTTCGCCTGGATCAACGCGCTGACCGCGTGGCTCACGCTCGCCACGCTGATCGGCTACGCCGGCGTCTACACGCTGTACCTCAAGCGCGCGACGCCGCAGAACATCGTCATCGGCGGCGCCGCCGGCGCCGCGCCGCCGGTGCTCGGCTGGGCCGCGGTCACCGGCACGGTGGATCCGCACGCGCTGCTGCTGTTCCTGATCGTCTTCGTCTGGACGCCGCCGCATTTCTGGGCGCTGGCCATCGACCGCCACAAGGAATACGCGCAGGCCGGCATCCCGATGCTGCCGGTGACGCACGGCCTCGACTTCACCCGCCTGCAGGTGCTGTTCTACACGGTGCTGCTGGTGGTGGTGAGCCTGCTGCCGTTCG
>JANOJJ010000662.1:0-5754 GCA_031408155.1 Rubrivivax sp. | reverse complement strand
CAGGGTCAGGAAGAGCGAACAACGATCGGGCAGCCAGCTCGCCAGGCGCTGCGCGATCAGCGCCTTCTCGCGCGCAAACTCGGTGCGGCGCAACGCGTAGGCGCTGTTGTTGACGCTCGACGGCATCGACGCGCCACCGTGGTGGCGGATCAGCTTGCCCTCGTCGGCCAGCCGGTTGAGGTCACCGCGCAGCGTCTGCGGCGTGACCTGGAAATGCGCCATCAGGTCGTCGATCGGCATGTAGCCGCAGCTCTTGACCAACTCCAGGATGCGCTCGCGGCGCGCGGCCGACGTCATCGCTGGCTCAACGCGCGGGGTACTGCGGCGCGAACGCCGGCCCGTCGCCGGCCATGGTCACGCCGCCCTGCCAGGCGGGGTGCAGCGGCCACGGCGTGGCCAGGCGGTCGGTCAGCGCATTGATGCCCTGCACGACCTGCATCGATGTAGTGGCCAGTTCGCGTTCGATCGCGGCCAGGTCGGGAAACTGCTCGAACGCCGCCTGCCAGATCGCGCGCCCGCACAGGTAGCCACTGGCCCCGGCGCGGTAGGCGTAGGTCAGTGAGCGCTGAAAGTCGGCCGCGCCGGCCGCCGCGCTCAGCAGCACCCAGGGCTTGCTGGTCAGGGCTCCCAGCTGGTCGTAGGCCTGCTGCACGGCAGTGGCTTGCGGGCCGTCGGGGTCGGGCACATCGCGCAGCACGGCCGGTGGTTCGAGCTTGTAGATGTCGACCCCGAACTCGGGGCTGGCGAAGTCGCGCATCGAGTCCAGCACGAGTTGCGTGCGCCTGGCGTCCAGCCAGCCGGGCTGGTCTGCAGGCAGCGCATAGACCAGCAGTTCGAGCAGCAGCACGATGTCGTGCTGGCGGCACTGCTGCCCGATGTGGCGTACGAAGGCCTGCTGGTGTTGCAGCACGGCCGCGCCGGCATCGGGCCGATACCAGACCAGCAGCTTGACGGCGTCGCCGCCGATGCGGCGGATCTGCTGCACGCTCCACGACGGAATGACCTCGCTGCGCCGGCCCAGCGCGCTGTCCTGCGTGACGTGGTGCTCGAGCGACAGGACCAACCCCGTGCGTGGAGACATCGCGCCGGCGCAGCGCGGGTAAGCGAAGTTGGGGTCGAGCAGCATCGCCGTGGACAGCGGCGACAGCTGCCGCGTGATGGCCACCTTGACGGCCGCCAGGTCCTCGTACGGCGCCTCGGCCGTGCCGCGGATGCGCGCGATCGGTTGCATCAACGGCGTGCGCTGGTCGACGGCGATCATCTTCAAGCGGCCGGCTGCATCGGCCAGGCGGCGCATGCCCCACAACTTGCCTGCACTCAGAGTGGTTGCCACGCGGTTTCCTTCATCCGTTGTTGGACGCTGGCACGGTCGGGCGAGGCCGCCCAGCCGGTGCCGTTGCTGCATTTCAGCGCCGCCGCCGTGCTGGCAAAGCGCGCAGAGTCGATCACGCCCTGCCCCTGCGCCAGCGCCAGCGTGTAGGCGCCGTGGAACACATCACCGGCGCCGTTGGTGTCGCGCGCCTGCACGGGCAGCGCGCTCACGCGGTGGATCGCGCCGTCGACGAGGAACACGCTGCCACGTTCGCCCAGCGTCACCGCCACCACGACGGGGCCGCGCTGGCGCATCTGGCGCAGAGCCAGCTCGACGTCGCCGTGGCCGGCCGCCTCGGCCAGTCCGGCTTCGGAGAACACGGCGTGGTCGACTTCCGGCAGCAGTTCGTGCACCGCGTCGGGGTCGCCCACGTCGGCGTCGAGCACGCTCGGGATGCGCTGCGCCCGTGCCGCGCCAAACAGCGCCCGCGCGCCGGCCGGCCAGCGAAAGTCGGCCAGCACGGCCTGCGCCTGCGCCACTTCAGCCAGCGGCAACCAGTCGGCCGCGTCGTCGAGCCGGCCGCGAAAGACCGCCAGCAGCCGTTCGCCGTTGTCGGCCACCAGCACCGCGGACGTCGGCGTCTGCGTGCCCGGCAGGCTGGACGCGCTCACACGCACGCCGTGCGACTGCAGTTCGGCGCGCAGCGCATGGCCTTCGACGTCGTCGCCAAGGCGGCCCCAGAACGACACCTCGGCACCCAGCCGCGCGGCCGCCACCGCGGCCGATGCGGCCATGCCGCCACCGGCCCGAAGCAGGCTGCTGGCGCTGAGCTTTTGCGGCCGGGCCGGCAGCGTTGCGACGTGGAACACCAGGTCGCGCACGGCAATGCCCAGACAGATCAACTTGACCATGCTGGGTCAGCGCCGGCCAGTGGTGGCGTCGAACAGGATCACGTTGTCGGCGTCCAGCGCCAGCTGCACGTCGTCAGCGGGGCGCAATGGGCTGTCACCAGGCTGGCGCAGCACCACCTTGTGGCCGGCGCAGAGCACGGTGACCAGCGTGTCGGCGCCCAGCGGCTCGATGACGCTGACGCTGCCGCGCAACGACACCGCCTCGCTCGCCGCCGCAAGGCGGATGCGCTCGGGCCGCACGCCCATCTCTGCCGCGCCCTGCCGCGGCGCCTTCAGGGTCAGCCTGCCGCCTCCGGGCAGGTGCAGCGTGGCGCCGTCCACCGTGACCGGCAGGAAGTTCATCGCCGGTGCCCCCAGGAAGCCGGCCACGAAGCGCGTCTGCGGCTGGTGGTACAGCTCCAGCGGCGTGCCGACCTGCTCGATGCGGCCAGCGTTGAGGACCACGATGCGATCGGCCATCGTCATCGCCTCGACCTGGTCATGCGTGACGTAGATCGAGGTGGTCTCGAGCCGCTGGTGCAGCGCCTTGATCTCGCTGCGCATGTCGACGCGCAGCTTGGCGTCCAGGTTCGACAGCGGCTCGTCGAACAGGAAGACCTTGGGGTTGCGCACGATCGCGCGGCCCATCGCCACGCGCTGGCGCTGGCCGCCCGACAGTTCACGCGGGCGGCGGTCGAGCAAGGCTTCGATCTGCAGGATGGCGGCGGCATCGGCCACGCGCTTGTCGATGTCGGCGCCAGCGTGGCGCCGCATCTTGAGGCCGAAACCCATGTTCTTGCGCACCGTCATGTGCGGGTAGAGCGCGTAGTCCTGGAACACCATCGCGATGTCGCGTTCGCTCGGGTGCAAGGCGTTGACCACGCGGCCGCCGATGGCGACCTCGCCGTGCTGGAAACTCTCGAGTCCCGCCACCATGCGCAGCAGCGTGGACTTGCCGCAGCCCGACGGGCCGACGAAGACCATGAACTCGCCTTCGTTGACCTCGACGCTGAGGTCGCGGATGACCTCCACCGCGCCGTAGTGCTTGCTGACCTTGCGGATGGAAACGCCCGTCATCGTGTTCTCGGTCAGGGTGCCAGTGACAGTTGGGGCTTGAGCCGCTCACCGCGCGCGAACTGCGCGAACAGCTCCTGCAGCCCTTCGAGCGGCACGCGCGCATCCACCAGCCGCTCATAGCGCGCCCGGTCGGCGCGCAGCAGTTCGATGTTGAGCGCGTACTCCGAGCGCGGAAAGTAGAACGAGCGGACGTAGTAGAAGTCCTTGCGCCGGATCGCCCTGGTCTCGGTGACCTGCCAGGCGTCGGCCTCGCCGAGCTGCACCACCACGCCGCGCGCAGCCACGGCCTCCAGCGCGGCCTGGCGGGCAGCGTCCTTGCCGCTGCACTCCAGCACCAGCGGGTAGCGCGCCAGCGGATCGAGCACCGCCACCGGCGTGGCGCCGAGTTCGCCGGCCACGCCACGGCGCAAGGGGTTCGGCTCCATCACGTCCACCGGTCCGTAGCCAAACTGCTGCAGCACCAGCAGCGCGCCCAGCCCGATCGGCCCCGCACCCAGGATCAGCGCACGGCCGCCGGGCACCAGCGACTGGCTCAGCCGCACACCGTGCGCGGCGGTGCCGATGGTGTCGAGCAGCAGCGGCGCCAGGTGCGTGGGCACGTCATCGGGCACTGCCAGCAGGCATTGCTCGGGCACGCTCACGCCTTGCGCATAACCACCGTTGCGCTGCCACCCCATCAACTCGGTGGCGTTGTCGCACAGATGCGTGTGGCCGGCCACGCAGGTCGGGCAGCGGCCGCACCAGACGGGGATGTAGACCAGGCAGCGCTGACCGTTCAGCGCGTGCCCGGGCTGGTCGACCTGGCCCACGATTTCATGCCCCGGTGTCACCGGAGAGCCGTTGCGCAGCGGACGCAGGTCGCTGCCGCACAGCGAGCAGGCCAGCACCCGCAGCAGCACCTCGCCCGGCGCGGGCACGGGCCAGGCCGAAGTGCCGATGTCGATCCGGCCCTGGCCGCGGAAGGTGGCGTGCTGCATCGCGCTTTCCATCACCCTATCCCTTGACGGCGCCGAACGACAAGCCCGCCACCAGCCGGCGCTGGATCAGGAAGGTCAGCACGATCGGCGGCAGCGCGATCACGGTGGCCGCGGCCATCAGCGTGCCCCAGTTGGTGACGCCTTCGCCGATGAAGTTGAACGAGGCCACGATCGCGGTCTTGGAACTGATGCCCGACAGCACCAGCGCGAACAGGAAGTAGTTCCACGAAAAGATGAAGCTCAGGATGGTGGCCACGATCAGCCCGGGCATCACCACCGGCAACGCGATGCGCAGCAGGATGTCGTGCGGGCGGCAGCCGTCGATCTGCGCGCTTTCGGTCAGCTCGCGCGGCAGGCCGTCGAAGTGCGGCAGCAGCGTCCACAGCGCGATCGGCAGCGTGATGACGGCGTGCGTGATGATCAACGCCGCGTGCGTGCCCGACAGGCCCACCTTGGAGAACATGATGAACCAGGGCAGCAGGAACAGCGTGCCCGGCGCCATGCGCGCGAAGAGGGTCAGCGTGGCCGGCCACACCAGCCGGTGCCACGAGATCGCAAACGCCGCCGGCACCGCCAGCAGCAGGCCCAGCAGCGTCGAGCCGGCAGCGACGATGAAGCTGTTCAGCGTGTTGTCGAGGAAGTCGGTGCGCACGAACAGCTCGCGGTAGTTCTCCAGCGTGGGCGAGAACAGCAGCTGCGGCGGGTAGCGCGTGATGTCGACCCGGCTCTTCAAGCTGGCCATGAACATCCACCCGATGGGCGCGAACAGCACGATCATCAGCAGCGCGACCTGGATGCCGCGCGCCACAGGCCCCAAGCCGGTGCGATTCACCACGTCACCTTGCGCCGCAACTGCGCGAACACCAGCACCGCGCCGAAGACGATGGTGCTCAGCGTGATCATCAACGCCGACGCATAGCCGATGTCCGAGAACTCGAAACCCTTGCGGTAGGCGTAGATGTTGAGCGTGGATGACGCGTAGCCCGGCCCGCCCTGGGTGGTGATGTAGATCACGTCGAAGAAGCGCAGCAGGTCCACGCTGCGCAGCACCGCGGCGGTGACGATGGTCGGCCCCAGCAGCGGCAACGTGATGTAGACGAAGCGGCGCCAGCCCACTGCGCCGTCGATCGCCGCCGCTTCGTAGACCCGCGCCGGCAGCGACTGCAGCCCGCCCAGCACGATCAGCGCGACGAAGGGCGCCCACTGCCAGGTGTCGATCAGGATCACCGTGAAGATCACGAAGTCGGTCGACGCCAGGAACAGGCTGCTCGGCAGCCCGGCCGACGTGAGCAGGTAGTTGGCCACGCCCATGCCGGGGTCGAGCACGACGATCGACACCATGCCCACCACCACCGGCGGCAGCATGAAGGGCGACACCATCACCGTGCGCACCAGGCCCTTGAGGGTCTCGACGCGGTGCAGCAGCAGGCCCAGCGCCACGCCCAGCACGAGCTGGATGACGAGCGCCCCGACATACAGGATGAAGGTCAGCCGCAAC
>JANOJJ010000659.1:0-8507 GCA_031408155.1 Rubrivivax sp. | reverse complement strand
CAGCGCCGTGGCGCCTGTGTGTTCGCCGTCCCGGCGACTCGACAACAACCGAAGTGTTCATGTGTCCACGATGAAGTTACGTGGACACGAGCCTCCAATCTCAGTTGCTCAGACGCAAGATGCCTCGGCCAGACGCTTACTGTCCGATGCCGCGCGCGATCTGCAACGCCGCACCGAGTTCGGCTTCGGCCAACTCGAACCGCCCCATCTCCTGGTGCACCAGGCCCAGATTGCAGCGAGTGTTGCCCTCGAAACGCAGATCGCCGCTTTCGCGCACGAGTAGCAGCGCGGCGCCGTAGCAGGTTGTTGCAGACTCGAGATCACCCTGCCGAAAGTGCACCTGCCCGAGGTTGCCCAACAGCGCACCCTGCCAGCGCGGATCGCCGGCCGCGCCGGCAACCTCCAACGCGGCTTCGTACCACTGGCGGGCCTGCGACGGGTGCGACTGCGCGTCGGCCAACGCGCCCAATGCGTTCATGGCGCGGCAGATCGAGGGCCGGTCGCCGATCGCCCGGGCCAGCACCAGGGCTTCCTGCAGCCAGGCGGTCGCCCGCTGCGGATCCCCGTGCACCGATTCGGCGGTGCCCAAGGTGCACAACATCCGACAGCGCAGTCCGCGATCGTCGCCGGCGTCGGCCAGGGCCTGTTCCAGCAGCGCACGTGCGGCACCGGCGTGGCCGAGCAGGTAGTTCGCATTTCCGCTGACCCAGGCGGCGCTCGCCGCCGCGATTCGGTGGCCGGCTGCCTTGGCGCCAAGGGACGCAGCGAGCTCGAGCGCAGTCGAGAACGGTCCCGTCAGACGCAGGGCAAACCAGGCGGCGCAGACACACCCTGCAGCGTGATCCAGGTCTGCCGCGTCGATCGCCCGGCGGGCGGCCGCCACCAGGTTGTCCACCTCGATGCAACGCTGCGCGGTCGACTCGAGCTCGCCGTAGCGGCTGAAGTGGCACCAATGGCGGACGCCGGCCGGGTGGCAGCTGCAGCCCGGCGCCGACGCTGCGGCGTTGTCCTGCTGCAGCCGCTCGACAGCGTAGTCGTGCACGCTGCGCAGCAGGTCGAATCGCCGATCACCGAGCTTGCGCACCAGGGACTTGTCGACCAGCGACTGCACGACGTCCAGCAGCCAAGGCGCCTGATCGAAAGCGGACAGGTCGACCACGGACTCGGCGGCACCCAATGTGAAGCTGCCTTCGAACACCGACAGCTGGGCCAGCGCGCCGCGTTCGGCCTGGCTCAGCAGGTCCCAGGACCAGTCCAGGGTCGCACGCAAGGTGGCTTGGCGATCCCGACGTCCCTGTCCACCAGCCAGCAGCCGGAACCGCTCGCCCATGCGCGGCAACAGCTCGGCCGGCGGCAACACCCGCATGCGTGAAGCCGCCAACTCGATGGCCAATGGCAACCCGTCCAGCAGCCGCACCAGTTCGGGCAGCGCTGCATCGTCGCGTGACGTGAAGGCGTCTGCGCCCGCCGCGGCCGCCCGGTCCCGGAGCAGCAGTTGCGCGTCGGCTGCCGGCAGCGGAGCCAGCACGAACGTGTTCTCGCCGGCGATGCCCAATACCTCGCGCGAGGTGACGAGAAGACGCGCCTGGGCCGCACGCCCGAGCCAATGACCGACGGTGGATTCGGCGTGGCGCGCCACTTGCTCGAAGTTATCGAGGACCAGCAGGCAATCGCCGCGACCGGCGATCGCCTCGCCGATCTGGCGCACCGGGTCGGGCGCGGCAAGAGTCAGTTGCAGTGCCTGCGCCATCGCGTGCACGACACCGTCGACGCTGGTCGCAGCCGACAGGTCGCAAAACCAGACACCACCCGGGTGCTCGGCCAGACGCTCCCAGCCATGGCGCAAGGCCAACCGGGTCTTGCCGGTCCCGCCGGTGCCGAGCAGGGTCACCAGGCGCGCGCCATCCTCGAAGCGCTGCCACAGTTCGTCCAGATCCGTACGGCGGCCGACGAAACAATCGCGTTCGGCGGGCAGGTTGTTCGCCACCGCTGTCACCGGGACCCAAATGTCACCCAGGCGCACCACTTGCCAGCCCTTGGCGGAGCTAGCCACCGGGCGCTGAGTGGCCCGGCTTGGGTTCGAGGCCGCGAACAACTCGATCGGGTCGCGCAGACCCTTCAGGCGCCAGAATCCATGGGACTTCAGGCCGGTGGCAGCGTGCTCTGGCAAGTCGGCGCGCAGCGCTGCAGACGCGAGGATCTGGCTCGGCTCCGCCACCGACATGATGCGCGCCGCCACGGCCTTGGCGATGCCGTCCACGTCGAGCGGCTTGGCGCCCCGATCGACGTGTTCACGCGGATTGACCCGCAGCGTCAATGCCCCACGGTGGATCCCGGTGCGCGCGGCCAGTGGCGGTTGCATCGCAGCCAACATCGCCCCGTAGGCTTCGGCGAAGTGCAGCGCATCGGCGGCGCAATCGAACAGCACCAGGAAGCCGTCGCTCTTGTCGATCTCGCGTCCGCGCCAGCCAGCGATCAGCTCGCGCGCCAAGCGGTCGTGCCGCGCCCACAGGCGCGTCGCCTCGTCGTCGCCGATCTGTTCCGACCAGCGGGTGCTGTCCACCAGGTCCGTGACCAGCAGGATGTGGGCAGAGTCGCTGGATGTCATGGCGGCGGCGCGGTTTTACTCGATACTGACAGCGCGTTGAACGGGTCGTCAATTGCCCGCTCGGTCGACCCGAGGCCACGCGCAGGCACTCCCCGGTTTCGCACGGCGCGCGATGTCATGATCGCCAGCAGCGTCTGCCGTTCATCGCTGGTCCCTGAGCGAGTCGATCGGATCTCGACTCCCGACGCCGCGAGCCGGCGGTCGTTCGGCGTCCGTACACGCAGCCGTGCCACAGCTGCGAGCGCGCGCCGTATCGTCGACCGAAGGGCGCAGTTTGATCGCCGCTGCGGCCAACCGCTGCATCAACTCCAGCGGCGACATCAACCGGTGCGTGGTGCCGTCGTGCCAGTGCGTCTTCAGCTTCAGCACGACCTGGCCGGCTTCAGGCCTGCGCCTTGCGCCGCAGCGCAAGGTGGACGCTGTACTCCTTCATCGTCATGGCCATTGCCCGAGTCCCTGTAGACGCTGACTCGACTGCGGCCGATACTCTGGGCGGGTATCAATGGCGTTGGTGTCCGTCCCCTGACGTAACGATGGGCCGGAACTGCACCGCGATCAGACTGGTGCGGGGTTGATCCTTGCAAGCGGGCGGTGCGGCAATGGCCTCGGTCGACGATCGGGTAGGCGATGCACGAAAGTCATGATCCAGACCACGATCGGCTTGTCCAGTCGCAGCTGGTCGACGCCTTCACGCGCGAACGGTTCGCCGAGATGTTCGTGTCGCAGAGCCGGCGCGCCCAACTGGGCTTGATGGTCGCTGCAGCGCTGATTGCCTTCATCTGGTACGACCGGACACAGAGCGTCGCGGCGCTCGGGTGGTTCATAACGCTAGCAGGCGTCACTGCATGGCGCTATCACTTTACCGACCGCCTGGTTCGTCGTGCCTCACCTGAGCGCGTGAGCCTGCGCATCGCCGCGTTGCTGGCGCTCAACGGTTGCATGCTCGCGGTTCCGCTGCTCGCATTCGATCGGCTGACGGTGCTCGAACGTTCGGCCGTCTCGATCATCCTGTTGGGCGCCGCGACCGCGTCGATCGCGACGACGTCAGGGTATCGATCGGTATTCCTCGCGTTCGCCGCACCCATGCTCGTGCCGCTGGCCTTGGCCTGGGCCTGGGTCAGCCCGAAAGACGGAGCGTCTCCGGTGGGCCAATACGGGATCGCGCTGTTGATCCTGGTTTTTCTCGTCTTCATGCTGAGCGTTGCACGTCAGGCGCATCGAATAGTCGAAGAGTCGAGCCGGTTCCGCTATGGCGAACAGCAGCTCAATCGCGAACTGAGTCTCGCCCTCGAGGCGGCCAGCGACGCCAACCGTGCCAAGACCCAGTTCCTTGCTGCGGCCAGCCACGACCTGCGCCAGCCGATTCACAGCATCAACGTGCTTATTGCGGCGCTCAGCCTGCGCGCGCTCGACGCCAAGTCGAGCGAAATCGTCGCCTTGCTGGAAACAGTGACGGGCACGCTTTCACAGCAGCTCGACAGCCTGCTCGACATCTCCAAGCTCGACGCGGGTATCGTGACCCCCCTGTCGACGCCGCTGCGACTCGACGAAATCGTGCGTTCGCACCATGCAAGCCTGGCGCCGGTGGCGAGCGGTCGAGGGCTCGATGCGACGCTGGGCCGGCTCGATCAGGTCAGCGTGATGTCCGACGCCGCACTCCTGACCCGTGTGCTCAGCAACCTGACGGACAACGCGCTCAAGTACTCGCCGCGTTCGGGTTCGATCCGCATGTCGGTGCAGCGAGACGGCGACGACGCTGTGCTGACCGTGGCCGACACTGGCATCGGAATTGCGCTGCACGAGCAGGAGCACGTGTTTCGCGAGTTCTATCAAGTCGGCAACGTCGAGCGCGACCGATCGCGCGGCCTCGGACTGGGCCTGTCCATCGTGCAACGACTGTGCCGACTGCTCGAGGTCGACCTTCGGCTCCGGTCGGCTTCCGGGCAGGGTACGACGATCATCCTGCGAATGCGCGCCGTCCACCCCGTCGCTGCGCCCACCACGACGCAGGGCCGCAAGCCGACTTCGCCTCGGGGACTGAAGGTGATGGTCGTCGACGACGAGCTGATGTCGCGCGACAGCATGGGACTGCTTCTGCGCGAATTGGGCTGCGAGGTGCATCTTGCCGCGGACACCGAAGCCGCCGTGAGCATCGCTCGCTCCCACACGCTGGACGTGGTGCTGTCGGACTATCGCTTGCGTGACGGCGACAGCGGACTGCAAACCCTGCACGCCCTGCACGGAATTCAGCCCGCCATCCGGGCGGCACTGGTCACCGGCGATACCGCCCCCGATCGATTGCGCGATGCGCAGGCAGTGGGCGTGCCGCTGCTGCACAAGCCGGTCACCTTGCCGCAATTGATGACCGTGCTCGTGCCGTTGGAGTGACCGAAGTTCCATCGAGGAGGACAGGTTGTGACCGTCGAACAGGAACGCTCAGCGACAGACGGTCAACCCCTGCGCCGCAAGCGCCTCGGCCGGGGTCTCGCCGACCTGTGGATGAATGACGAGCGACCGATCTACGACGTTGTGATCGTCGGCACCGGTTACGGCGGCAGTGTCGCGGCGTCTCGCCTCGCGGGGCTCCAACACAGGGACGGAAAGAGGATCTCGGTATGCGTGCTCGAGCGTGGCAACGAGTACCTGCCCGGTGAGTTTCCGGCCCGACTTGACCAGCTTGCAGGCCATCTGCGCATGACCGAGCAGAACAGCGGAAAGATTCATGGCAACCATGAAGGCCTGTTCGACCTGCGGCTCGGCGACGACGTCGCTGCCTTGTTGGCGAATGGACTGGGCGGTGGCTCGTTGATCAATGCCGGCGTGATGCTCGAGCCCGACGGCGCCGACGACCGTCTGCTGCCGCAGTTGCGGGAACTCATCGACGAATTGAGCGAACATGGTTACTTCGACAAAGCGCGCGAGGCGGTGGGCGCACCGACCCGGAACACGATCGAACGACATCCCGACGTCGCGGCCAACCCCTTGCCCAAATCCAGGGCGCTGGCCAAGCTGGTGAACCCGCTGAAGGCCGTGCCCGTCCCGCTGAGCATCTCGATGGACGGCGGTGCAAACGGCGCAAAGGTCGCTCTCGAGCAATGCAAATTGTGCGGCGACTGCATGACGGGCTGCAATGTCGGGGCGAAGAATTCGCATGACTGCGACCTGCTCGAAGGTGCTGTCCACGGCGGCCGTGCCGAGATCTTCACCGGCGCCACCGTGTTGTCGATCCGTCGCAGCTTGGCGAGGTCCTCCGACCGCGGCGAGGTGGAGCTCGGGCCCGAGGTTCCCAAGCACTGGGTGCTGCGCATTGTCCACACCGATGGTCGCCTGCAGGCGCGCGAGGCCGACGTGCTCAGGATCCGCGCACACCACGTGGTCCTCGCGGCAGGCTCGCTCGGCAGCACCGAAATCCTGCTGCGCTCGCGCTCGGACGAACTCGTGTTCTCGTCGCGCCTGGGCAAGGGCTTTTCATGCAACGGCGACAACCTGGCCGCTGTCCACCGGATGCCCGAACGGGTTGACTGCTGCGCCGACGAAGACGTGCCGCTCGGCGCGCGCGGAGTCGGGCCTACCATCACCCACTCGGCGCGAGTCGGCTCAGGCGGCCGCGACTTTTTGCTGCAGGAGTTCGCGGTACCCGGTGCATTGAAGCAACTGTTCGATGAGGTCGTTACCACGGCCGACACGCTCAATCGCCTGCCCGACGGCGACGACAGCACACATGGCAATCCCGGCCCCGGGTTGGACCCCCTGGCCGTGAACCCCGAGTTCATGGGCAAGACGCTGCTGGTCGGCGTGATCGGCCATGACGATGCTGCCGGAACGCTCGGCCTGTCGCGACCGGTGCGGCCTCGTGATCGACCCTCGCAGCAAGGCGGCGTCCGAATTCATTGGCCGCAGGCTCGCCACGCCGATGAGTTGAAACGCAGGATGGATCAATTGCGCGAGCTGGTCGGCAAGCTGCCCAACGCCGCCGACGCGAGGCTTGTGCCGAACCCCATGTGGCAGCTCCTGCCCGAAGACCTCGCCGATCTCGTGTCGCAACCCTATGGACCCGTCCTCACCGTTCACCCGTTGGGCGGTTGTGGCATCGGTGCGGATTGCAGCAACGGCGTGGTCGACAGTGAAGGCAGGGTCTTCGACGCCGGCGCGGCCACCGATGATCGCTGGCAAGGAACGCTCGTGGTCCTGGACGGGGCGGCTGTGCCGGGCTCCCTGGGCGTCAATCCGGCGTTGACGATCACCGCGATGGCCTTGCGCGCCATCGATCGGCTGGTGCAAGACTGGAAGTTCGTTCCCGCAGAGTCGAAACCGCTGAGTGCGCGCTCGCGCCGCAGGCTCGAGATTCCCGAGGTGCAGCAACCGCGCTACGGGCAGGCCAAAGCGACCAAGGTCGAGGTGATCGAACGCCTTTCGGGCAAGGTCTCGCTCGGCCCCGAGGCCAAGCCCCATAGGGTCGAGCTGACCCTGGCCTACGCCCCGGTCGAGGTGCGCGACCTGATGTCCACGCTCGAGCGCAAGATCGAGGTGCAATCCGGCCACAGGCTGTCGCGCCTGCGCATCTTCGACGAGGCCGAGTGGACCTCGCACAGCCTGAACTGCGCCAGCGACGAAGAGCGCCAGCCTTTCGCGTTGCTCGAAGCCGACCTGGGCGGATCGCTGCGCTTGCTGCATCGCGAAGCATCGACCGCCTGCGCCCGCAAGCGCCGCGGCTTGCGGGCCTGGCTGCTCAATCGCGGCCTGCGTGACAGCTGGCAGCACTGTGCCGAGGCGCGCAAGGCAAGGGCTGAGTCGGACGAAAGGGCCCGCCTGCGCGGGGCCTTACGCCTACGAAGGCCCGAGCCCTCCGTGGCGAGGGCTGAGCAGGCCCCCAAGCGGCCGAGCAAGGGGTTGATCGAGCGAGCGTGCGCGTTCGTGCGGCTCGCATCGCGAGCGGGGGAAGTGCGCCTCTTCGAGTATGAGCTCGAGGTGGTGCGCGTCCTGGCAGTCAAGGATGCGGCGAGTCGACATCTGATAGACATCGTCCCCGGGTCCGGGATCGGCGGCGTCAAGCGCCTGACCTATTCGCGCTGCGGCAATCCATGGCGTCAACTCACCGAGCTCTCACTGAACCGCATGCCCGGCTTGGCCGCCGGCAATTCGGCGACCTTGAAGCTCGATGTGCGCTTCTTGGCCAACCAGGGCATGCCGCTGTTGCGCATCACACAACAGGAAAACCATGCACGCGCCCTGGCCGACCTCTTCTCGTTCGGGCTGTACATGGCGCGCCTGCTCGCCAGCGTGCACTTGTGGACCTTCCGCAAGCCCGACCGGCCCGCTGATCGTGAGCCACAGCGCCTGCCGGGGCCGATCGAGGGCATCGATTCGCCGGTCGTGACCGAATTGGTCGTCGACCGTTACCCGCAAACGGACGAGCCGGTCAAGATCAGATTGACCTGCTACCGACCGCGCCAGGGCGCTCGCGCCGACAGTCCGCCGCTGGTGATGATTCACGGCTACAGCGTCAGCGGCAACACCTTCACCCACCCGAGCCTGAAGCCCAGCGCAGCAGAGTATTTCTGCAAGACGCAGCGTCGCGAGGTCTGGGTCGTCGACCTGCGCACGAGTACCGGGCTGCCGGGCGCGAAGCACCCCTGGTCGATGGAGCAGGTTGCGCTGATCGATATCCCTGCCGCGTTGCTGCACATCAGCGACGCATCGAAGCAAAGGGTGGACGTGATTGCCCACTGCATCGGTTGCGTGATGCTGAGCATGGCGCCTGGCGCTGATTGTGCTGCTCAACCGCACCCGTGCGGCGCAGTTGGCGATGGCCATCGCCTTGGTCGTGGCCACGCACGGCGGTTGGCTGGCCGGGCGCGACCGCGTGGGCCCCCAGAAACACACCGCCCAAAATACCAGC
>JANOJJ010000621.1:0-2199 GCA_031408155.1 Rubrivivax sp. | reverse complement strand
TGCCACCTTCCTGGCCAATGGACGGAAAGCCTTGCTTTTGGGCGTCAACGTCCAGCTCGTGCACGCGCTGGCCCCCCACCCCTTCGCGTTCGGCGGTGTCATCGGCCCTGTGCACTTGCCACCGGCGCCGCGGCGCGAACTCAGCCGCGTGCTGATGGCCGTGACGGCCGAGTTCGGCCTGCGCGGCCTGTGCAGTCTGGACTTCATGCTCGACGGCGCGCAAATGCAGGTGCTGGAAGTCAACCCGCGACCGTCGGCCAGCCTGCCGCTGCATGACCACAGCACGCCGGCGCTGCTGCGCCTGCATGCGCAGGCCTGCGCCGGCGCCGACCTGCCATTGCCGCCCGCGCCCGCACCGGCACCCGCACCGGCCGTGTATGGCAACTGCGTCGTCTATGCACGCCAGCCGATGCAGATCGGCGCCCGTCACGCCGCCGCGCTGGCGCGGGCGGCCAACGTGCATGACCTGCCACAGCCCGGCAGCATGATCGGCAGCGGGCAGCCGCTGTGCACGATATCGGCCCGTGCCCATCATGCCGATGCCGTGCAGACTCGACTCGAAGACCACGCAGCCACCCTGCTGCATACCCTGGAGACCCTTGCATGAGCCAATCCGAGGCCACCCCCGGCCCACTTGCGGCGTGCGCGCTGAGCGTCAACGCGCAGGCCGCACCGCTGGTGCAGCGCCTCAAGCGCGATGCCGCCGCGCTCGGTGTCGCGGTTTCGACCGACGCCACCGGCAGTTGCATCGTCGACGCCGGCATCGGCGCGCCCGGCAGCCTGGACGCGGGCCTGCTGGTGGCCGAGATCTGCATGGCCGGCCACGGCCAGGCGCGCCTGAGCAGCCGCCCGGCCGACGGCTGGCCGACCTGGGTGGAAGTGCGCAGTTCGCAGCCTGTCCTGGCCTGCCTGGCCAGCCAGTACGCAGGCTGGAGCCTGGCCGCCAGCAAGGAAGAAACCGGCGGCAAGAAGTTCTTTTCGCTCGGGTCGGGCCCGGCACGGGCGCTGGCGGGCAAGGAAAAGCTGTTCCAGCAACTGGGCTACCGTGACCGCGCCGACCAGGGTGTGCTGGTGCTGGAGGTCGACCGTGCCCCGCCGGCCGTGGTGGTGAGCAAGGTGCTGCGCGACTGCGGCCTGGCGCCCGCCGGCCTGACGCTCGTTCTGACCCCCACCTGCAGCGTGGCCGGCACGACGCAGGTGGTGGCACGCGTGCTCGAGGTGGCGCTGCACAAGGCGCACGAACTCGGCTTCGCGCTCGGCGACATCGTCGACGGAGTCGCGACTGCGCCGCTGCCGGCAGCACACCCCGACGGCGTGCAGGCGATGGGGCGCACCAATGACGCCATCCTGTACGGCGGCCGGGTCCACCTCACCGTGCGCGGCAGCGAGGCGGCGGCGCAACGGCTGGCGCAGCAACTGTCGTCACGCAACTCGCGCGACTTCGGGCGACCGTTTGCCGACGTGTTCAAGGAAGTGCAGTACGACTTCTACAAGATTGACCCCGCCCTGTTCGCGCCGGCCGAAGTCTGGGTCAGCCACCTGGGCAGCGGCCGCACCTGGCACGGTGGGGCGCTGGAGATGGTGCTACTGCAGCGGCAATGGCTGGAGCAAGCGTGACGATCGATCCCGGCCCGCCCGCCTGCGGTTCACACGGGGCGGGCGTGCGCGCAGCGCGCAGGCTGCACCGATGATCGAACGCGGTCTGCGGGTGGCCATCATGACCGACGAGGTCGGCTGGCACACGCGCCAGTTGCAGGCCGCGCTTCGCTCGCGCGGTGCCAGCGGCCGCTGCATGGACCTGGCCGACTGCCCTATCGACACCACGCTGTCCTGGCACGGCTTGGTGCTGCCCGGCTACGGCGCGGTGTTGCCCGATGCCGTGCTCGTGCGCGGCATTGCCGGCGGCAGCTTCGAGCAGGTGACGCGGCGCCTGTCGGTGCTGCACGCCTTGCGCGAAGCCGGCGTCCCGGTCTACAACGACGCCCGTGCCATCGAACGCAGCGTGGACAAGGCCATGACCAGTCTGCTGCTGCACGCCGCAGGCATCGCCACGCCGGCCACCTGGGCACTCGAATCGCCGGCCGAGGCGCAGCGCCTGGTGATGCGTGAAAGCGCTGCCGGCCGCACGCTGGTGCTCAAGCCGCTGTTCGGCTCGCAAGGCAAGGATCTGCTGCGCGTCGGTTGGGTCGGTGGCAGGCA
>JANOJJ010000615.1:0-5368 GCA_031408155.1 Rubrivivax sp. | reverse complement strand
CTTCGTCCAGCACCAGCACCGACCACGGCTGCTCGGCCAGCGCGCTCAGGCGGCCGACGGTGCCATAACTCGTCACGACCAGGTCCACCGCGGCCAGCTGCCGGGTGGTGAGCGCGGCCAGCGCCGTGGCCGGCAGGGCCGACGCATGGGCGACCAGCAGGCGCAGGTGGGGCGCAAAACGGGCGGCCTCGGCCTGCCAGTTGGCAATCAGCGAGGCCGGCACCACCAGCAGGTGCGGCCCCGGATCGCCCTCGCGCCGGGCCAGCGTGAGCAGGCCCAGCACCTGCACCGTCTTGCCCAGGCCCATGTCGTCGGCCAGGCAGCCGCCCAGGCCCAGCCGGTTCAACCACCACAGCCAGCGCACCCCCAGGCGCTGATAGGGGCGCAGCAGCGCGCGCAGCTCGGGCGCGGGGTCGGGGCCGGCCGTGCCTGCGTCGGACCCACGCAGCTGGGCCAGGGTCTCGCGCAGCCAGTCGCCCGGCACCACGCGCGACCACTCGGCGCTGGCCTGCTCCAGCATCGGCTCGGCGTCGCGGCTGAGGTGCGCCCCTGCCAGCAGTCGCATGCCCTCGAAGAACGAAATGCCGTCGTCGGTGGCCGAGCGCTGGACCTGCTTCCAGTGCGCGAGCACGGCGTCGAGCTTGGCGCGGTCGACTTCGACCCAACGGCCCTTGAGCCGAACCAGGCCGTCACCGGCCGCGCTCAACTGGGCCCACTCCTGGCCTGTCAGCGCCTGTTCATCGAGCGTGAGTTCGAGCTTGAAATCGAGCATCGTGTCGAGGCCAAGGCCGGCCGCGCGCTGGCCCAGGTGGACCCGCACCTGCGGACGCGGCGGCTGGCGCGGCGTCCACCAGTCGGGCACGCGCACGACCAGGCCGCTGCCTTCGAGCGCCGGGATGCTGCGCAGGAAGTCGTGCGTTTCATGAGGCGTCCAGGCCTGGGGATGAAAGATCCTGCCGTCGTCGACCAGCGCGCGCAGCCACGGGCATAGCTCGGCCGCCTTGTGCACCGGCAACAGCAGGTTCAGCAGTGCTGCGCGATCCTGCGCCGCGGCATGGACCTGCAACGCCCGCCCCAACGGTTGGTGCTGGACGCGGGCTTCGTGCGAGACGTGGCTGGCGTAGGTGGCGAGAAAGGCGAACGGCGACTGCGGATTGCTCTTGTTCTCGGCCAGGTGGAAGCAGACCCGGCCGACCAGGCTCCAGCTCGGGTGCCGGGCCTGCAGCCAGGCGCCTACCTGGCCGCCGCTGGCGCCGATGTCCGCACGCGTCGCAACCAACAGGTCCGTCCACCACCCGCCGAGCAAGGCGCCGTTGAGGTACTCGGCGCCCGTCATCGGCGGGGCGGTGGCGGCCAGTCGCTCCAATTCGTCGCCCGGGGCAGGCACATCGACGCTGGCCCAGTCGTCGGCCAGCGACGGCGCGGCGGTCAGCCGGGCCATGAACAGGTGCCCGAGTTCGCGCCCGAAGGCGAGCGACGCCGGCAGTGCACTGCCCAGTTCAGCGGCGCCGAGCTGCAGCAGGCCGTGTCCGCTGCTGCGCTCGAAGGCATGGCGAACGCGCTCGGCCACGTCGGCTGCCGGCAGATCGACCGCGCTCGGCACGGACTCGAGATAGAGCCTTCCGGTCGGCCAGAGGGCCAGCGCCACGGTCCGGCCACCGGTCGTCGCGGCGTCGCCGTCGACGCCGGCTCCTGCTGCAGCCTGGCGGGCCCGTTCCGCAGTCATGCGGTTGCGGACCCAGGCCTTGGCCGCGCTACCAGGGTTCCATCCAGGGCCGCAGGTCGAGCTCGTGCGTCCACGCGCAACGCGGCTGCTGGTGCAGCATCCAGTAGGCGTCGGCGATGGCCGCGGGACTGACGATGCCGTCGCGCTCCTTCAGCTTGTAACGTTCGGGGAAATTCGCCTTGATCCAGGCGGTGTCGATCGCACCGTCGATCACCACATGCGCCACGTGGATGCCTTGCGGCCCCAGTTCGCGCGCCATGCTCTGCGCCAGCGCGCGCAGCGCGTGCTTGGCGCCGGCGAAGGCGCTGAAACCACTGCTGCCGCGCAGGCTGGCGCTGGCGCCGGTGAACACGATGGTGCCGTGGCCGCGCTGCAACATCACGCGCGCCGCTTCGCGCCCGACCAGGAAGCCGGCCAGTGCGCCCGCCTCCCAGACCTTGCGATAGACCCGCGCGGTGGTCTCGGTGATGGGGAAGCGCACGTTGGCGCCGATGTTGAACACCACCACCTCGATCGGCGCAATCTCCTGATCGATATGCGAGAACAGCGTGCTCACCGCCTGTTCGTCGCGCGCGTCCGAGCCGAAGGGATGGGCCTCACCGCCGTCGGCACGGATCTGCTCGCACAGCGGCCCCAGGTGCTCGACGAAGCGCCGCGTGACGCAGGTGACGAAGCCTTCGCGCGCAAAGCGGCGCGCGATCGCGCCGCCGGTGGCGTCGCCGGCACCGACGATCAGCGCGGCCCTGGTCAGGCGCAGCTTGAGCGTCTTCAGTTCGTCGTCGTCAGCGGCTGCCATCGTGCCCCCTGTATTGCGCATCGGCGCCGTACAGCATAAGCGGGCGCAGCCACGCGCTCACTGGACTACCCTGTGCGCTGCGCGCTCCGGGATGAGCGCTTTGGAGCGGCCCTGCGCGCTCATGTCCCGATCACCCCGCCATCGAGCTTGCGCACCACCACCGTGGCCGAGCGCGGCCGGCCGCCGGGGCGGAAGTCGGGCCAGTTCGAGTAACGCCGCGGCTGCGCCGGGTCGCTGCGGTCGCTCGGCGTCTCGCCGGGGTGCTGGATGTTCAAGAACATCGTGCGTTGGTCGGGCGTCCAGGTCAGGCCCGTGATCTCGCAGTTGATCGGCCCGGTGAGGAAGCGCCGCGTCTGGCCGGTCTTCACGTCACAGGCCAGCATCTGGTTGCTGCCGAGGTTGATCATCTCGCCCTTGTACATCTGCGTGGCGTGCACATCGGTCTGGATCCACAGCGTGCCCTGCGCGTCGAAGGCGATGCCGTCAGGGCAGGCGTACAGGTCGCCCACGATGTTGCCCTTGGACTCGGCCCGCGGCTGCGCCGGGTCTCCGGCAAGCACCAGGTGGTTCCAGCGGAAGCCGGTGCCGTCGAAGTCAGCGTCGTCCTGCCAGCGAATGATCTGGCCGAAGGCGTTGTTGGCGCGCGGGTTGGCGGCGTCCGCGCCGGGCTGGCCGCTGGCGCCGCGCTGCGAGTTGTTGGTCAGCGTGCAGTAGATCTCGCCGCTGGTCGGGTCGATCGCCAGCCACTCGGGGCGGTCCATCCTGGTCGCACCCAGCAAGTCGCTGGCCTGGCGTGTCTTGATCACCACCTCGCCCGGGTCGGCAAAGCCGTTGGCCGGGGTCAGCGCGCCCTGGCCGTGCACCAGCGGCAGCCAGCGCCCGCGGCCGTCGGCATCGAAGCGCGCCACGGCCAAGGTGCCATGGTCCAGCAGCGTCGCATTGGCCTTGGCGCCGCCGGGCGCGATGCGGTCGCGGCTGACGAACTTGTAGATGTACTCGAACCGTGCGTCCTCACCCGAGTAGACGACCGCCCTGCCGTCCCTGGTGACGCCGACCCAGGCCCCTTCGTGCGCGGCGCGGCCCAGCGCCGTGCGCTTGACCGGCGTGCTGGTCGGGTCGGCGGGGTCGATCTCGACCACCCAGCCGAAACGGTGGAACTCGTTCGGGTGCTTGCGCGCGTCCCAGCGCTCGTCGGTGCGCCACCAGGGGTAGAAGGCGTTCTTGCGCAGACCCCAGCGATGCTGGTCGGCGCTGATCGCGTCACCGCCTTCGAAGTAGTAGGCCCAGTTCTCTTCACCGGACAGATAGGTGCCCCAGGGCGTCATGCCGCTGGCGCAGTTGTTCAGCGTGCCCAGCACGCGCCGCCCGGTCGGGTCAGCCGCGGTGCGCATCAGCGGGTGGCCGGCCGCCGGGCCGCTGAGCGCGAATGGCGTGGCGGCCGTGAAGCGGCGGGCGTAGCGTGACGGGCGCACCATCTGCCAGCGGCCGCCCTGTTGTTCGACCTCGATCACCGCCACTCCATGCGCGGCCTGCGACTTGCGCGTCTTCTCGGCGGTCCAGTCCTTCAGCCCGTCGGGGTGCAGCAGGCCGTCGTCGGTGTACTCGTGGTTCATCGCCAGCAGCCCGCGCCGGCTGCCGTCGAGCGGGACATAGTGGATGCCGTCGTGGTGCATGCCCATCTGCACCTCCTGGTCGGCGCCGCTGTTGGTCGCGTCGTCACGCCAGGCGGGCAGGTTGCCGGCCACGCCGATCGGCTCGCCCCAGGCAGCGATGGCTTCGGCCAGGTAGCCCTTGGGCACGGTCAGCGCGTCAGTGTTGCCGATGGCGATGCCCTCGAAGGCGATGCGCGGCCCCGGCGCCGCGCTGCCGGCCGCGCTGGCGCAGCCGGCCAGCCAGGGCGTGAACAGCGCCGATGCGGCGGCGCCGAGCGACAGTCGCAGCACGGTGCGGCGCGCCGGGTCGCTCACCTCATGGATGCTCGGGTTGGCACTGCGGTTGCTGTCTTCCATGGTGTCGAAGTCTTTCGCCATCGTCGGTCTCCGTCAGAGTTTCTCGGTCTCGCCGCTGCGCGGCTGCCAGATCATCAAGCGCTTCTCGATCCGGCTAACCAGCGCGTCGAGCAGCAGCGCGAAGGCCGTCAGCACGACGATGCCGGCCATCACGGTGTTGATGTCGAAGCTGCCTTCGGCCTGCAGGATCAGGTAGCCCACGCCCTGGCTCGAACCCAGGTATTCACCCACCACCGCACCGACGAAGGCCAGGCCGACGCTGGTGTGCAGGCTGCTGAAGACCCAGCTGGTGGCGCTGGGCAAGTAGACGTGGCGCAGCAACTGGCGCTGGCTGGCACCCAGCATGCGCGCATTGGCCAGCACCACCGGGCTGACCTCCTTCACGCCCTGATAGACGTTGAAGAAGACGATGAAGAACACCAGCGTGACGCCCAACGCCACCTTCGAGCCTATGCCCAGCCCGAACCAGACCGCGAAGATCGGCGCCAGGATGATGCGCGGCATCGAATTCAGCGCCTTGATGTAGGGCTCGAGGATGGCGCTGGCCAGCGGCGCCAGCGCCAGCCACAGTCCGCAGCCCAGGCCCAGCACCGAACCGGCGGCAAAGGCGAGCAGGGTCTCGGTCAGCGTGACGGCCAGGTGACGGTAGATGTCGGCGTCGAGCACGAACCAGTTCCAGATGCGGCCCGCCACCTTGACCGGTTCACCGAAGAAGAACGCAGCCTGACGGTCGTTGTCGAACATCACGTTGGGCAGCAGACCCGGTGCCGTCATCAGGTACCAAAAAGCGATCACGGCGACGAGCAGGGCCAGCTGGTACAGGCGCAGGTGCTTCAT
>JANOJJ010000596.1:0-4251 GCA_031408155.1 Rubrivivax sp. | reverse complement strand
GAACTCTCCCGGCGAGCCAATCCATACCCGACGATCGAAAGCTCGCCCCAGAAAGCGGGGGCAATCTCCGGCAAAACGCTGCCCAACTGGGCCGCCGGCCCAGACGGTAAGGTGGCTGTATTCAAGAGAACTCCCTGGCGCCGAGGCTGTGCGATGCAGCTGGTCAAGTCTTGAACGTTAGCTTCAATCGGCCGCCTTGAAACATCAACTCCCGGGCTCGAGGGGTGTAATGTCTTACAGCGGGTTGTCCCCAGGACGTGGCCAGCAGGTTCAAGACGGCCAAGTGTGAGCGCCGGCGCGGACGATCGGGATCGGGCCCCTCCCGCACCACCCCAGACCGGGTTGAGCAGGTCGACGACGCTGGCCCTGGGCACTGGGCGCTGGGCACTGCACGAGCCGGCGCCGGATGCCCCGGGCCGCGGGCTGGATGCCGCGCTCGAAGCCAGGCTGCTGGCTGCGGCCTGTGCTCGCTGATCGTCGACGGCTCGTCGCGGCTGATCGCGCCTGGGCCCGCAGCGGCCGCGCTTCGTCGCATCGCGCTGTCGGTGTGTCGAGCGCCTGCCTACAGTGCACTCCGTCGCATCACCGAACCCGCCCCAAGGAGCCTGACCATGAACCGCCGAATCAGCACCCGCGCCACTTCCTTCGGCCTTGCCGCCCTGGTCACACTGACGTTGCTGGTCGCAGTCGAGCAACTGGCCGGCGCTCCGGGCCAAAGCGAAGTGCTGGCCGACGTGAGCGCGCCGCTGCAGGTGGTGGTGATCACGGGCAAGCGGGTGGCAGCGGTCTGACACTCGAGCGCTGCGGCTACCTGCCCCGACGGCTCTGCTTCGGCAGGGCCGTTGTCGTTTTTCGGCTGAGCTACTCTCGGTGGGCCCGTCACTGCCGATGCTGCCGATGCCGATCAACCACCGTGTGCGCGTGAAGAAGACCGAAGCGCTCTCGAACCGCTGGACCCGACTGAACGCCACCACGTTCGACTGGCAACGCACGGACGGCCGCTGGCAAGAACAGCGGCGCGAAACCGTCGACCACGGCGACGGCGCGGCCATCCTGCTGTACGACCCGGCGCGCCGCACGGTGCTGCTGGTGCGCCAGTTCCGCTATGCCGCCTTCGTGGGCGGTCACGACGAACTGTTGATCGAGGTGCCGGCCGGGCTGCTGCACGGCGCCGCGCCTGAGGACTGCATTCGCACAGAAGCCGAACAGGAGGTGGGTTTTCGGGTGCGCCAGCCGCACGCGGTGTTCGACGCCTTCATGAGCCCGGGCTCGCTGACCGAACGCGTGCACTGCTTCGTCGCCGAGTACGACGCCACCGACCGCGTCGCCGCCGGTGGCGGGCTCGAACACGAGGGCGAGGATATCGAGGTGCTGGAACTGCCCTTCGACGAAGCCCTGGCCTGGGTGAGCGACGGCCGCGTGCGTGACGCCAAGACCATCATGCTGCTGCAGTACGCGGCCCTGCACCTGTTTGCGGCCACCCCTGACGGGCGATGAACGTCCACGTCCGCCACGCGGGTTGAACCGCGGCCACGGGTCCGGACCCGGTGCTAAGCTGCGCGCCCTTCCTGGTGCTGAACTGGAGCCTCCATGCCCGGCCTGCTGCCCGACGTCGACCCCGACGGCCTGCTCGAATACTCGGTCGTCTACACCGACCGCGCGCTCAACCACATGTCCAGCAAGTTCCAGGGCGTGATGCGCGACATCGCCGGCATCCTGAAAGACGTCTACGGCGCCACATCGGTGGCCGTCATTCCCGGCAGCGGCAGCTTCGGCATGGAAGCGGTGAGCCGGCAGTTCGCCGCCGACAAGAAAGTGCTGGTCATCCGCACCGGCTGGTTCAGCTACCGCTGGACGCAGATCCACGAGATGGGCCGCATCCCGTCGCAGGAGATCGTGCTCAAGGCCCGGCGGGCCCGCGCCGGCGCGCAAGAGCCCTTCGCGCCTGCGCCCATCGCCGAGGTGGTGTCCACCATCCGCTCCGAGCAGCCGGCGGTGGTGTTTGCCGCGCATGTCGAGACCGCCGCCGGCATGATCCTGCCTGACGACTACCTGGTGGCGGTGGCTGATGCGGTGCATGAGACGGGCGGCCTGTTCGTGCTCGACTGCATCGCCTCGGGTGCGATCTGGGTCGACATGAAGGCGACTGGCGTCGACCTGCTGGTCAGTGCGCCACAGAAGGGCTGGACGGGCTCGCCCGGCTGCGCGTTCGTGATGCTGTCCGAGCGCGCCCGCGCCGCCATCGACGCCAGTAGCAGCAGCAGCTTCTCGTGCGACCTGAAGAAGTGGCTGCAGATCATGGAAACCTACGAAAGCGGCGGCCATGCGTACCACACCACGATGCCGACCGACGCGCTGACGCGCACCCGCGACGCGATGCTCGAGACGCGCTCCCAGGGCTTTGCCCGGCTGCGCGCCGAGCAGGCCGAGTTGGGCCGGCGCGTGCGTGCGCTGCTCGAAGGCCAGGGCTATGCCAGCGTGGCCGCCGAGGGCTTCAAGGCCCCGGGTGTGGTGGTCAGCTACACCGATGACGCCGGCCTGGCCAGCGCCAGGTCCTTCATCGCGCTCGGCCTGCAGACCGCCGCCGGCGTGCCGCTGCAGTGCGACGAGGGTGCGGACTTCAAGACCTTCCGCATTGGCCTGTTCGGGCTGGAAAAGCTGAACCACGTCGAGCGCACGGTGGCGCATCTGGAACGGGCGTTGGCGCAGATCGCGCTGGCCAGCGCCACCGACGAACGCCAGGCGGCCTGATCAACCGGCCGCCAACGGCTCCGACAAGGTGGCGCAATGCGCACCACCGCCGACCCAGTTGGCGCCGATGGCGTCGACGAAACGCACCTGCCGCCCTGCGAAGGCAAGTTCCATCACCTGACGGACGCGGTCCTGCACCGCCCGCGGCGTGCCGTGCCGCAGGGTGTCGGGCAGCAGCACCAGGTCGTTGGCGACGATGACGTTGAGGTAGCTGGCCGAGGCCACCTGCATCACCCAGTCGCCCTGACGCCCTGACGCCGGTTGTCGCGCGCCGGGAACGAGCCGGCCGACCACTCGCGCGACAGCGCGCTGTCGGCGCCCTCAGCCAGCGCTCACGCCACCGGCGGACCCAGCAGCCCCAGCCCTTGCCACAGTGCAAACCCGGCCAGCAGCAGCGCCGAGGCGCGGTTGACCCGCCGCTGCCATGCGGCGTCGAAGCGCACGCGCAGGCGCGCCACGGCGGCGCTGAGCAGCAGCCACCACAGTGCCGAACCGGCCAACACGCCGGCGATCATCGTCGATGGCGACGCATCGGCGGCGCGCGCGCCCAGGCTGCCGAAGATGGCGATGAACGAGAAGATCGTCGCCGGGTTGGCCAGCGTCAGCACAAAGGTGCCGGCAAAGCAGCCGAGCAAGCCGCGCGCGTCGGTGCTGCTGGCGGCCCGGGTGGCCGGAGCGCTGGCCCAGGTCCGCCAGGCCAGCCAGAGCATGAAGGCACCACCGCCCAGGGCCAGCGGCACGCGCGCGCCCTGCAAGGCGTGGATCAGGCGGCTGACGCCGAAGGCGCCCAGCGCGCCATAGAGTGCATCGGCCGCCGCCGCGCCCAGGCCGGTGGCCAGGCCGACCGCAGCGCCGCGCTGCAGCGTGCGCTGGATCACCAGCAGGCCGATCGGGCCCACTGGCGCTGCGATCGACAGGCCGATCAGCAGCGACTGGGCAAAGACACTCATCGTGCCGGCAGCAGCGCCACCTTGGCCCCGCCGGGCAGGCGATAGTAGGTGTCGTTGAGGAAGCGGGCGACGTCGTCGATCTCGTCCTCGCTCCAGTTGAGCCGCGCCGTGCCCTGCCACCACCGCACCTGCAGCTTGAGGCTGACCCAGTCGGTGACCACCTTGTTGTCGCGCCAATGCACTTGCGAGTTGTGGCAGGCAACGCAGTGGTTGCCATAGAGCATCTGGCCGCGGCTTTCGACGGCGGGCAGGCCCTGCGTGGCAGCGGCGAGTGGCGACAGGGCGGCCGTGGCCAGTGCGGCCCTTGCGATCCAGTGTGTCATCGTCGGTCGTGCGCCTCGTGCTGGGGTGGGCTCATCATAGGCAGGCTACGACTATCTGCCCTGCGCAGCGTCAGACGTCAGAGTCTTTTCCAAACGAGGTATGAGCCTGGAGAGCCCTGACCTCGGGGACGCGCGGGGCGTCGATCCGTTGTAGACGCGGCCAGTGTATTGGGGTGCCGGGTTTGGGGGGTCTAAACCTTGGTCGCAGGCTGTGGGCATGTGGTCGA
>JANOJJ010000085.1:0-5109 GCA_031408155.1 Rubrivivax sp. | reverse complement strand
TATCGGATCCCGGCCCAAGGGCGACGTGGCGGCCGATCTGGAGCGCGCGATGGAGTTGTTCCCGCGCCTGAAGGAGCGTCGCGCGCAACTCGCCGGCACGCTGTCGGGCGGCGAACAGCAGATGCTGGCGATGGCGCGCGCAGTGATGCAGCGGCCCGACGTGGTGCTGCTCGACGAACCCTCGATGGGTCTGGCGCCGATCCTCGTCGAGGAGGTGTTTCGCATCATCTCGCGCTTGCGCCAGCAGGGGGTGACGATGCTGCTCGTCGAGCAGTTCGCGGCTGCTGCGCTCAACGTCTCGGACTACGCCTACGTGCTCGAGAGCGGGCGCGTCGCGGTGCACGGGCCGGCCGAGCAGCTCAGGCGCGACCCCGCCGTGCGCGCGGCCTACCTGGGCGGCGCTCACTGAAGATGCAGTGAAGGCGCTGGACCCGAATGCCGCAGGTGATCCATGTCTTGCTCTGAAACGTGTCGCTCAGGCGACGGTCACGCCCAACCATTCGATGAACGCGGCCACCTCGGGGCGCTGAGCCAGGTCGCGCTCGACCAATGCGTAGTAGGTGCTGGCGGAAGGCGCGGCCACCCCGAACAGCGGCACCAACTGGTCGGCGCCGGTCCAGCGCTCGGCGATGCGGTGGGTGCAGACGGCCACGCCGAGGCCGCTGGCCGCAGCCTCGAGCAGGATTCCCAGGTCGGTGAACACCGGGCCGCGGCCGGGTTCGGGCCAGTCGAGGCCGGCGGCAATGAACCACGGCCGCCAGCGGACCAGCGGACTGCGCAGCAGTTCGGCCCGCTGCAGGTCGCACGGCTGCGTCAGGCCATGGGTTTGTTGGTAGCCCGGCGACGCCAGCACGACGGCGAGGTCGTCGAACAGCTTGATCGTGATGCGGTTGTCGAAGTTGCCGTTGCCGAAGCGGATGTCGACGTCGTGGCGCTCGGGCTTGTCGTGCATCGGCGCCGCGACCGCGACTTCGATCTCGATCTCGGGCCACTGGCGGTAGAACTCGGGCAGGCGCGGGATCAGCAGGTTGCGCGCGAATGTCGGTGGCGAGCCGACGCTCAGGCGCACCGGCTCGGGCGCATCACTGCGCGACAGATGGGCCAGCTTCTCGAACGCCTCGCGCACGCCGCTCAGGTAACGCTGCCCGGTGTCGGTCAGCCTGACGCCGGTCGGCGAGCGTTCGAACAGTTGTTCGCCGAGCTGGCGCTCAAGCAGCCGGATGCGGTGGCTGACCGCGCTCGGCGTGATGCACAGCTCGGCCGCTGCAGGCGCGAAGCCACCCAGCCGCGCCGCGCTCTCGAAGGCGGCCAGGGCATGGAGTGGCGGAAGGCGTGGCAGGCGGGCCATGAGCTGCGCAGGCCAAACGCAAGCGCCTGCGCCAACCATTCTAGGAGCGCCTTGCGCGCCGGCGATCAGCCCCGTCCCGCGGCTGGCGGGCGCCGGATCGACGTATGCTGAAACCTGCCGGAGACCCCATGCATGCCCCCCTTTCACCCCTTGTCGGCAAGCCGCGGCAGGTCTACTTCTTCTCCACCTGCCTGGTCGACCTGATGGCGCCGCAGGCCGGTGTGGACGCGATCGAGCTGATTCGCGCTGCCGGCATCGAAGTCGTGTTTCCGCCGGCGCAGAGCTGCTGCGGCCAACCGGCCTACAGCAGTGGCTACACCGATGAGGCGCGCCGCGTCGCGAGGGCGCAACTGGCGCTGTTTGCGCAGCCCTGGCCGATCGTCGTGCCCTCGGGGTCTTGCGCCGGCATGATGGTCCACCACTGGCCGCGCCTGTTCGAAGGCGACGCGGCACGCGCTGCGCAGGCACTCGAACGGTCGCAGCGGGTGGTCGAATGGAGCCACTTCGCACGCGACGTGCTGGGGCTGGCTGCTGCACCGCGGTCGCCACAACCCGCGCCGCAGGCGCCGCTCAAGGTGGCACTGCACACCTCGTGCGCGGCGCGGCGCGAGATGGGCAGCCATCTGCCCGGCGAGGCCTTGCTGCGGGCCCTGCCCGGGGTCGAACTGGTGCAGCCGGCGCGTGCGGCCGAATGCTGCGGCTTTGGCGGCACCTTCGTGGCGCGCCACCCGGCGATCTCGGGCGCGATGGTGGCTGACAAGCTCGACAGCATCCGCGACAGCGGTGCCGACGTGCTGGTCAGCGCCGACTGCGGCTGCCTGCTCAACCTGCACCACGCAGCCGAGAAGCGCCGCGCCGACGGCGATGCACTGCCGCGCTGCGTGCACTTGGCCAGCTTCGTGCGGGAACGGCTGGGTGCGGCCGACGCCGCGCAACAGGTCACCGATTGAGCGCGCGTGCCGGAGCCCCGCACCATGTCCTTGCCCTTGCCCTTGCCAGACACCCGCGCTGCCCGCAGCAGCATCCTGCGTGCCCTGCGCGGCGGCGCGCCCAGCGAGACCTTGCCGCTGCCCGACCTGGCGCCCTACCGGGCCGGCCCCTACGGCCGCGGCAGCGAGGGACCGCGCATCGATCCGGCCACGCTGCTGCAGACCTTCGAAGCCGGCGCCCGCGGCTGGCGCGCCGAGGTGCTGCATGCCGGCCCGGCCGACTGGCCGCAGGCGGTGCGCGCCGCGCTCGACCGCCGCGGCTGCAGGCATGTGGCGATCGGCAAGGCCAGCCCGCTGCAGCCGGGACTGGACGAGGCGCTGCACGGCCTGCAGGTGCGCCGCTTCGATCAGCCGCTGCAAGCCTGGAAGGCCGAGCTGTTCGACCGCATCGACGCCGGCATCACCAGCACCGAAGCCGGCATCGCCGACACCGGCACGCTGCTGCTGTGCCCCGGTGCACACGAGCCGCGCACGCTGTCGCTGGTGCCGCCGCTGCATGTGGCGGTGCTGCACGCCAGCCGCCTGTACGCCAGTCTGCCGGCGGCGCTGGACGCGCTGGCGCCGCAGCACGACATGCCGACCAACCTGCTGCTCGTCAGCGGACCATCGAAGACCGCCGACATCCAGCAGACGCTGGCCTACGGCGCGCATGGCCCGACGGAACTGGTGATCGTGCTCGTCGACGACCTGCCGGCCGCCGAAGGACAGACGCCATGAATCCCGCGCCCACTCGTGTCGCCGCCGAACCGCTGCACTTCGTCGACCCGCGTCGCTTCAAGGCCAACACGCGTGTCGCGGTCGACGACGCCGATCTGCGGCGCAGCTTCCGCAGCGCGATGGACTTCCTGCAGTCGCGCCGCGCCGCGCACTTCGGCGGGACCAGCGCCGCCGAGCCGCACTTCGAGTCGCTGCGCCGCGTGGGCGAGGCGATCCGCCGCCACAGCCTGTCGCAGCTACCCGATCTGCTGGAACGGCTCGAACAACGTTTGACCGAACGCGGCGTGCAGGTCCATTGGGCGTCCACGCCCGACGAGGCGAATGCGATCTTCCTGGCCATCGCGCAGCAGCAGGGCGCCCAGGGCATGATCAAGGGCAAGTCGATGGTCAGCGAGGAGATCGAGCTCAACCAGCGCATGGCCGAGCACGGCATCTCCTGCCTCGAGTCCGACATGGGCGAGTACATCGTGCAGCTCGCCGGCGAGCGGCCCAGCCACATCATCATGCCGGCGATCCACAAGACCAGGCAGCAGATCGGCGAACTGTTCGCCCGCCACATCCCCGACACGCCCTGCACCGACGACGTCGACGCGCTGATCGCGATCGGCCGCCGCGTGCTGCGCAACGAGTTCCGCGACGCGACGATCGGCGTGTCGGGTGTCAACTTCATGGTCGCCGAGACCGGCACCCTGGTGCTGGTCGAGAACGAAGGCAACGGCCGCATGTGCACCACGGTGCCCGAGGTGCACATCGCCATCACCGGCATCGAGAAGGTGGTCGAGCGCTTCGAGCAGGTGCTGCCGCTGTTCAGCCTGCTCACGCGCTCGGCCACCGGGCAGGCGGTGACGACCTACTTCAACGCCATCACCGGGCCGCGCCGCGCGGGTGAGCTCGACGGGCCGAAGCAGATGCATCTGATCCTGCTCGACAATGGCCGCAGCCAGGCCTGGCGCGACGCCGACTTCCGCTCCACGCTGCAGTGCATCCGCTGCGGCGCGTGCATGAACCACTGCCCGGTCTACGCGCGCATCGGCGGCCTGGCCTATGGCACCACCTACCCGGGGCCGATCGGCGCGATCATCTCGCCGCACCTGCTGGGGCTGGAGCCGACGCAGGACCTGCCCACCGCCAGCACCCTGTGCGGCGCCTGTTCCGAGGTCTGCCCGGTCGGCATCCCGATCCCCGAACTGCTGCTGCAGTTGCGCCATGCTGCCAAGCACGACGCCGCACCGGGCCATGCACCGCTGGCCGGCCAGGCCAGTGCCAGGGACTGGAAGGAAGCGCTGGCCTGGAAAGGCTGGGCCTGGCTCAACGAACGGCCCACGCTGTACCGCTGGGCGATCGGCGTCGGCCGCCGGCTGCGCGGCCTGACACCGCCCTGGCAGGGCGGCTGGACGGCCCACCGCACGCCGCTGCGGCTGGCCGCACGAGGCTTGCGTGAACGGCTGTCGAAGACGCCTCTCGGCTGAGAGCATCCCAGGTCCCTGGCGGCACCCGGCGTTCGCTGCAGAAGCTTGAACGCCAAAACATTCATCGCAGAGGCGCTGAGGACGCGGCGCTGGGCCTGCGCAACAAGACCGCCGACTGCGGCGGTCGACCACACCGATAGCCATGTCGGCACGAGGACGCTGATTCGCGAAGCGGGCTGACGGCTCGCCGTCGCCCCGCGGCCGCCAACAGACCCAATGCGACGAGCGCGATCGATGGCGGCTCCGGCGTCGGCTGGTTGCGACCGCCAGGACGCCCAACGCCAAGATGCGCGCGCTGGTGGTGCCGCAAGGTCCGGACGAGGGCGCTGAGGCAGCCAGGCCCGCCGAGTGCCAGGCGAACTGCGCGCGCCACCGACCGGTACGGCTGAGTTGGGCCCGGCTGCTCGAGCGCGACTTTGATCTCGACTTGGAGCACTGCCCGAACTGCGGCGGTGAGCTGAGGATCATTGCAGCGATCCTCGCCGCGGGGCAAAAGGGGCGGCTGCGCCTGAGACTTTCTCGGACGGGTCGAAGCGCCATGACCGTCAGGGTTGACCGTTAGGCGAACCCATCACGGAAGCGTTTC
>JANOJJ010000583.1:0-3369 GCA_031408155.1 Rubrivivax sp. | reverse complement strand
CTTGCGGTCAGCGCCGGTGTAGGCGCCCGGGGCGACGCCGAAGAACTCGGCCTCGAGCAGCGTCTCGGGCACGGCCGCGATGTTGACGCCGACGAAGGGGCGTGCGGCGCGCCGGCTCGCCGCGTGGATGCCGTGCGCCCGCAGCTCCTTGCCGGTGCCGGTCTCGCCCAACAGGAGCACGGTCGAATCGGTTTGCGCCACGCGGCGCGCCTGGCGCTTGACCTCCAGCGCCGCCACGCTGCTGCCGATGAAGCTGGCCACGCTGTACTTCGGTCGCCGCTGTTCGGCCAGCTGGCGACGTGCGCTGTCAAGTTCGCCCTGCAAACGGATGAACTTCTGCATCAGCGGCTGCATCGTCGTCTCGGGGTCGTCGAGCAGCACCATGCCGAAGGCGCCGATCACTTCGCCCGCTTCGTCGCGCAGCGGCAGCCGGCTGACCAGGAAGGTGCCGGCATGGTTGCTCAGCAGGTCGACCAGGATCGGCTGACCGGTGTCGATCACATGCGCCATCAGCGTGTTGGGCACCACCTCTTCGACCCGTTTGCCGACGAACTCGCTGGCGCTGCCGAAGCCCAGCGCCGGCAGGAAGCTCTTGTAGCCCTCGCTGATCCAGACGATGCGGTGCTCGCGATCGACCACCATCGCGCCCATCGCCGTGCGCGCGAAGGTGTCGAACATGCTGCGCGCGGCGAGCTTGAGCACCTGGTCGATGTCGAGCGGCAATTGAGGCATGGCAGGCGCCGCGCCAGGGTGGTCGGCCATGGACAGCCCGCTCCGGTTCAATCGGTAGGCGCCAGGACGGCCAGCGTCAGGCGTGACACGCAGCACAGCTGGCCCTGGTCATTGACCAGCTCGATCTGCCAGACCTGGGTGCTGCGCCCGACGTGCAGCGGCCGCGCGGTACCCGTGACCCAGCCGCTGGAAACGCTGCGCAGGTGGTTGGCGTTGATGTCCAGCCCGACCACCCGCTGGCCCTTGGGCAACGCGCAGGCCGCGCCGCAGGAGCCCAGGGTCTCGGCCAGCAGCACCGACACGCCGCCGTGCAGGATGCCGGCCGGCTGCAGCGTGCGTCGATCGACCGGGGCCCGCGCCCGGATGAAGTCGTCGCCGACCTCGAGGAACTCGATGCCCAGGTGCTCGGCGGTCGTGCCGACGTGAATCGAGCTCAGCATCTCGACCGACACGGCTTGCTTCCAGATCGCGCTCATGGGGGATGGTCAAGGGTTGTGGAGCGCGCAGTTTGGCAGACGCCCGCCAGCGGCCGTGCTGCGCATGGGCCAATCATGCGATGCTCCAGCCCCTGCTGGCCCGGCTGGGAGCCTTCCTCAAGCTGCGCCCGCGCCTTGCCGGACCCGACTGCCATGCTTGATGAAATCCGCCAGGCCGCTGCGCGCCAGCGCCAGGCACGCACGCTGCGCGCGCTGACGCTGGGTACCAAACGACTGTTGTCCGAAGGCGGCGAGCTCAACGGCATGGCCGTGGCCAGCAGCCTGGTGGCACGTCTGGGCGCACTCGCTGGCGCGGACCTGGACGCCTTCTTCGACTATCTGGTGCACAACCTGGGCCCCGACCCGACGCGGGTGCTGAGCCTGGCCCAGGCCTATGCCGCCGAGCCCCTGGCTGCCCGCCTGATCGCGTTGACGCAGGCGGTGGAGCCGCCGCGGCAGGAATTGCTGCGCCGCCTGAACCGCGCCCCAGGCGGCACCGCGGCCATCCTGCGGCTGCGCCGAGCGCTGCTGCACGTGTTGCCGCAGCGGCCCGAGCTGCAGGCGCTGGAAGCCGACCTGCTGCACCTGCTGACGAGCTGGTTCAACCCCGGCTTCCTGCAGGTCCGGCGGGTCGACTGGAACGCGCCGGCGCAGTTGCTCGAGAAGCTGATCCTGCATGAGGCCGTGCACGCGGTGGACGGCTGGGACGACCTGCGCCGCCGCCTGCAGCCCGACCGCCGCTGCTTTGCCTTCTTTCACCCGCAGCTGCCCGACGAGCCTCTGATCTTCGTCGAGGTCGCCTTGCTGCACGAGATGCCGGACAGCATCGCGCCGCTGATCGACAAGGCCTCCACGCCGACCGACGCCGAGCGCTTTCGCGTCGCCGCGTTCTACAGCATCAGCAACTGCGAACCGGGGCTGCGCGGGGTGTCGCTCGGCAACTTCCTGATCAAGCACGTGGCCCAGCAACTGCAGCGCGAGTTGCCGCGCCTGAAGACCTTCTGCACGCTGTCGCCGATCCCCGGCTTTGCAGGATGGTTGCTCGGCAGGGGGCCGGCCGGGCCCGACGTCACGGCTCTGCCACGCATCCGCAAGCCGGCCGTCGAGGCGTTGCAGACGGCCTGGCAGTTGCTGCTCGCGGCAGCCGACGGCGCGCCGGCGGCGCTGCAGCAAGCGGCTGCACGGCAGACGCTGGCTGCGAACGCCGAAACAGCCCTGCAGACCCTGTGCGCGGGCTACCTGCTGCACCTGTCGCCGACGCCGAGCGGGGACCCGGTGGCGCGTTTCCACCTCGACAATGGCGCCCGGCTGGAACGTATCAACGGCCGTGGCAACATGGCGACCAAGGGCCTGCGCCAATCGTTCGGCCTGATGGTGAACTACCTCTACGACCTGGACCAGATCGAAGCCAGTCACGCCAAGTTCCGCATGGGCGAGGTGGCGCGTTCGCGCGCCGTGGCCGCCCTGCTCTGACCCGGCTCAAACCTCGGAGACATCCATGCATCGAACCCTGCCGTCCCGTCGCACCGCGCTCGCGGTGATGTTGTCGCTGGCGGCCGCCACGCCGATGGCGGCGCTGGCCCAGGCCAGCAGTTGGCCGAACAAGCCGGTCACCATCGTCGTGCCCTTCCCGCCGGGCGGCGGCACCGACGCCTTCGCGCGGCCGCTGTTCGCCGTGATGACGAAGAACGCAGGCCGGCAGTTCGTGATCGACAACAAGGGCGGCGCCGGCGGCACGCTGGGTGCCGGCATCGCGGCCAAGGCCGCGCCCGACGGCTACACCTTCTTCATGGGCGCGGTGCATCACTCGATCGCACCGAGCATGTACCCCCGGCTCGACTACAACATCGAGACCGACTTCGTGCCGGTGGGCCTGATCTCCAGCGTGCCGCAGGTCATCGTGGTCAACCCGCAGCGAGTGCAGGCCAGGACGCTGCCCGAGTTGCTGGCCTTCCTGCGCAAGAACCCGGGCAAGCTCAACTACGCCTCGGCCGGCAACGGCACGTCGCACCACCTGGCCGGCGAGCTCTTCAAGCTGCAGACCAACACCTTCAACACGCACATCCCCTCCCGCGGCGCCGGGCCGGCGCTGCAGGACCTGATCGCCGGCCAGGTCGACCTGATGTTCGACGGCCTGGGATCGTCGGCCAACCACATCAAG
>JANOJJ010000533.1:0-2786 GCA_031408155.1 Rubrivivax sp. | reverse complement strand
CGAGCGCGTTCTCGGCAGCCACATGGCCGGCCAGGCGGTGGGCCGAGATGCCCACGCCCATGCCGCCTTGCACGATCGGCAGCAACTCGCGCCCGCACAGGTGCAAGGGGCGCAACTGGCCGGGCAATGCGTGCGTGGGGCCGGGAGAAGCAGGCGAGCGGTGCATGGTCATGAGCGCAGGCGCGCAACAACACGCCGCCAAGTCGAAAACGGTGCCTGGAGGCTAGGCATTCGATCATTGTGTGGACTTGAGCCTGGTCAATATCAGGCCGATTGCAGCCCGGGCCTGCCGAGGCTGCGCGGCACGGCGCCAGAGTCGCGCGCAGCCCTTGCTGCCGATGCCTGCCGAACCCATTGCCGCGCTGGAGCGTGCGCCAGCGCCTGGGCGACAGCGGCAGCGCCGAGCGCGCGCGCCGGGGTGGAAGTCGCTCAGATCCAGCGCCGACCCGCCTTCGCTCGACCGGACTGGCCTGCATCCAGCGCGGGCATCGGCTCGTAAGGCAGTCGTGCAGACCGCGTTCCTGGAGCCACTTATGCCTCGGTTTCAGCTCGAACACCACCGAACAGACCACAAGACGCCGCTGCGACCCAGCGCGTCTGTCGGCTGCCGTTGGCTGGTGATGGCGTGGAGTCTGTGCGCCATGCTCTGGCTGGCCGGCTGCGGCAGCCTGCCGACGGGGATTGAGCGGCGTATGTCGACCGCGCTGGTGGCGCCGGCCGATGCCGCGCTGGCCAACATCGCGCGAGTCTCTTCACCATCGCCCGAGCTGTCGGGATTTCGCCTGTTGCCACTGGGCTTGTACTCGCTGGATGCGCGGCTGCAGCTGATCGACCGCGCGGTGCATTCGCTGGACGTTCAGTACTACGTGCTCGACAACGATGCCACCGGCCGCCTGCTACTCAGCCGCCTGGCCGATGCCGCCGCGCGCGGCGTGCGCTTGCGCTTGCTGGTCGATGACCTGTACACCACCCACACCGACACCTTGCTGCGTGCGCTGGCTGCGCTGCCAGCGGTCGAAGTTCGGCTCTTCAACCCGTTTGGCGCGGCGCGCAGCAGTGGCTTGGTGGGTCGCTTTGCAGCGTCGTTGCTGGACGTTCGGCGGCTGAACCACCGCATGCACAACAAGCTGCTGATCGCTGACGGCGCGATGGCCATCGCCGGTGGGCGCAACATTGCCGACGACTACTTCCAGCGTGGCGCGCAGCACAACTTCGTCGACCTCGACGCGCTGATTGTCGGCGCCGTCGTCGGCGAGCTTGCCGCGTCCTTTGACCAGTACTGGAACAGCCCGGTGGTGTTGCCGATCGAGTCGGTCTCGCCCAGCTCGGACACACCCGAAGCGCTGCGCGCGCGCTTTTTCGAGCTGACCGCCGACGCACGGGCCGCCCCACCACTGGTCCTGCCCGATGTCGACGCACTGGGCCACGGCCCGATCGCCGAAGAGCTGAACGCGGGTCGGCTGGGCTTGATCTGGGGCCGAGCCATGGCGCTGTCGGACCCACCTGACAAGTTGCATCGCGATGCCGACCGGGCCTATGCCGACAGCCTGGCCTACCAAGCCTTGATGAAAATCTGGACCGCCGAGCATGAGGTGACGATCACGTCGCCGTACCTGATCCCCGGGCCGCTGGGCATCTCGGCTTTCGAGGCGCTGGGGCGCAAGCGAGTCAAGGTGACGGTGCTGACCAACTCGCTTGCGGCCACTGACGAGCCGCTGGTGCACACCGGCTATTCACGCTACCGGCCGCGCCTGTTGGATGCCGGCGTCGAGCTTTATGAACTGAGCCCACGCCGCACTCAGCGCAACACCCGGCTTGGACTGTTCGGCTCGTCGGTGGGCCGTTTGCACGCCAAGACGGCGGTCGTCGATGGCGACAAGACGTTTTTCGGGTCGATGAACCTCGACCCGCGGTCACGCACGCAGAACACGGAACTGGGTGTGTTCGTCGAGAGCCTCCAATTGGCGAGCGAAATGCTGCGCGTCGTGCGGATCAGCAAGCTGCAGAACGCCTACCGAGTGCGACACAACGCAGCGCGGCAGCTGCAATGGGTGGCGGTCGATGACGACACTGAACAGGTGCTCGAGAGTGAACCAGAGTCTTCGTTCTGGCTGCAGCTGCAGAATCTGATCCTCGGCGGTTTCGTGCCTGAACAGCTGCTTTGAATCGTTTGGCGCAGGCCTTCATGAGGGCCGGGTGCGTCAGTGCACGGGAGGCTGTCGAGCGGCATGAGGCAAGACGCAAGACTTGACCCCGAAGCTGCGATGACCCCGTTCGAGTATCTCAACGCGTTGCAGCATCACGCCCGCGAGGTGATCGATCACGCCGCGCGCTGGCTGCCGTGGAACTACCGCGAGCAGCTCGGCGGCGCCCCTTGAGTTCGAGCCAGCGCAACCGACAGCGTCACGCCGCCAGGCTCAACGCACGCCACGCCGGCGCGGTGTGCGCGCGCGACGGGTCGCCGCCCATGAGCAGCACCTGGAGTTCGCAGGCCTGCACCGCGAGCTTGCGCAAGAACAAGCGGCACCGCGACAAGCGCCCGAACAATCGCCTGCCACTGTGGGAAAACGCCATGACCTACCGCAGCCTTCTCGTCCTTCTCGACCAAGGCCCGCAACGTGCCGCGCGCAGCGATGCCGCGATTCGGCTCGCCAAGGCCCTCGACTGCCACCTGGTGGGGCTCGCCCCCATCGGCCCGAGCTTGCCGGTGGCCGCGGAAGCGACCGCGGCAGGTTCCGATTTCGCCGCACTCGGGCAGGGCACACCGCGTGACCAAGCCGAGCGAA
>JANOJJ010000527.1:0-12367 GCA_031408155.1 Rubrivivax sp. | reverse complement strand
GACTGACCGATCTTCATGGGCGCATCTCGTATTCCCTGAGCCGTTTGCCCAATTTGAATGCAAAAATTCCGCTCGAAAGGACCATCGATGCTGCAACTCGACTCCCATCCCTGCGGCCGTCACTTCCTGCAGATCCCCGGCCCGAGCCCGGTGCCCGACCGCGTTCTGCGGGCGATCAGCCTGCCCACCATCGACCACCGCGGGCCCGAGTTCGGCGCCCTCGGGCGCAGCGTGCTGGCCGGCATCAAGGACGTGTTCAAGACCCGGCATCCGGTGGTGATCTACCCGGCCTCGGGCACCGGGGCCTGGGAGGCGGCGCTGGTCAACACCACCAGCCCGGGCGACCGGGTGCTGATGGTCGAGACCGGCCACTTCGCGTCACTGTGGGCCAAGATGGCCGGTCGGCTGGGCCTGCAGGCCGAGGTGCTGGCCTGGTCCGGTGCCGACGAGCAGTTCCCGGCCGCCCCCAACTGGCGCCGCGGTGTGCCGGCCGACCTGATCGAACAGCGCCTGAAGGCCGACCGCGGCGGCCACCTCAAGGCCGTGTGCGTGGTGCACAACGAGACCTCCACCGGCGTCACGTCCGACATCGCCGCCGTGCGCCGCGCGATCGATGCCGCCGGCCACCCTGCGTTGCTGATGGTCGACACCATCAGCGGTCTGGCCAGTGCCGACTACCGGCACGATGAATGGGGTGTGGACGTGGCGGTCAGCGGGTCGCAGAAGGGACTCATGTTGCCGCCGGGCATCAGCTTCAACGCCTTGTCGCCGCGCGCGCTCGAGGTAGCCAGGGGCGCACGCATGCCACGCTCGTTCTGGGCCTGGGACGAGATCGTCGAGATGAACAAGGACGGCTACTGGCCCTACACGCCCAACACCAACCTGCTGTACGGCCTGTCGGAGTCACTCGACATGCTGCTCGGCGAGGGCCTCGACCAGGTCTTTGCGCGCCACCAGCGCTGGGCCGCCGGCGTGCGGGCTGCCGTCACCGCCTGGGGACTGCCGATCCAATGTGCCGACCCGGCCGTCCACTCGCCGGTGCTGACCGGGGTGATCACGCCGCCCGGCGTCGACGCCGATGCGCTGCGCAGCTTGATCCACCAGCGCTTCGACCTGTCGCTGGGCACCGGCCTGGGCAAGATCAAGGGCCGCATGTTTCGCATCGGCCACCTCGGCGACAGCAACGACCTCACGCTGTTGGCCACGCTGGCCGGTTGCGAGATGGGCTTGCGGCTGGCTGGCGTCAAGCTCGCAGGCAGCGGCGTGCAGGCGGCGATGGCCCATTTCGCCCACACGCTCGCGCCCCGGCGTGCCGCCTGAACAACCGATCACCGGAGACACCCCATGCGCAGAAGAACCCTGATCCAGGCCGCAGGCGCGGCCAGCGCCACCGTCGGTTGGCCCGCCGTGCACGCGCAGACCGCGTGGCCCAGCGGCCCGGTACGCATCGTGGTCGGCTTTCCGCCCGGCGGCGGCACCGACGCGCTGGCGCGCGTGCTCAGTGCCAAGCTGACCGAGCTGTGGAAGCAGCAGGTCATCGTCGAGACCAAGGCCGGCGTGGCCGGTGTGCTGGCCGCCGAATACGTGTCGCAGCAGCCCGCCGACGGCAGCACGCTGATGATGGCGCACATCAACAGCCACGCGCTGGCGCCGAGCCTGCAGCCCAGACTGCGCTACAACGTCGAGCGCGACTTCACGCCCATCGTGCTGGTGGGCGTGACGCCCAACCTGCTGATCGGCAATCCACAGCTCAAGGCGCTGACCGTGGGCGAGATCGTCGCCGCCTGCAAGGCCGAGCCGGGCAAGGTCAGCTTCGGCTCGGCCGGCGCGGGCTCGGCGCAGCACCTGGCGCTCGAGCTCTTCAAGCTGCAGGCCAAGGTCGACGCGCTGCACATCCCCTACAAGGGCAGCGGGCCGCTGCTGATCGACCTGATCGGCGGCCAGATCAACTACGCCTTCGAGACCATGACGGCAGCCACGCCGCATGTGAAGAACGCCAAGGTGGTGGCGATCGCGCAAACCCGCGCCAGGCGCGCCAAGGGCCACCCGAGCGTGCCCACGATGCAGGAATTGGGCTTTGCCGGCTTCGAGGCCACCACCTGGTACGGCCTGGCCGGCCCGGGCAAGCTGCCCCCGGCCATCACGCAGAAGGTCAACCGCGACGTCAACACCGTGCTGGCGATGCCCGACGTGCAGGACAAGCTCGACACCTACGGCGCCGAGGACGGCGGCGGCAGCGTCGAGAAGTTCGCCGACTTCATCAAGAGCGAGATCGCGCAGTGGGCCAAGGTGGTGAAGGACGGCAACGTCAAGGTCGATTCCTGAGCCGGCCGTGGGCAACGGCCTGCGGTGTTTTCGCGCTCGAACCCCTTGTCGCTGCGCACCGGCAGGCAGACGGCCAGCAAGTCGATGTCCATGCGCTCGATGCCGGGCACCTCGAGCCGCACGACGACGCGCTGGCCATCCTCGAACCCGTCACCACCGATCAGGCCCCGGTTGCAAGCGGCCTGTGCTGCGGCGCGGCGGGGGCTGAAGTCAGCTGACCTGGACGTCGATACGGCGCGGCTGTGCGTGCGCGGCCTTGGGCACGCGCACACACAGCACGCCCTGGCTAAACTCGGCGCTGACCTGCCCGGTATCAAGCTCCTTGCTGAGCGTGAAGGCGCGGCGATAGCGCGCCAGCGTGACCTCGGCATGGGTCGATTCCATGCCCTGTGCCTGCCCGAGTTCGATCTCGCCTTCGAGCAGCAACTGGTCGCCTTCGACGCGCAGGCGCAGCTTGTCCTTGGGCACACCGGGCATGTCGGCATACAGCGTGATGCCACTGCCGTCCTCGATCACGTCGACGGGTGGCAGCAAGACGGCTTCAGGCCGCGTGGCGGTGGTGTTGTCGTACGGGCGGGTAACGCTGTTCATGGTCTGACTCCTGCAGTTCATTGCACGTCGATGCGGCGCGGCTGCGCGGCGGCCACGCGTTGTGCGCTGACGCGCAGCACGCCGTCGCGGAACTGGGCCGTGACGCTCGCGGGGTCGATGTCCTCGGGCATGCTCACCACGCGGCGGAAGCGGCCGGCGAAGCGCTCGTTGATGTGCAGCGTGGCCTTGGCATCGCTGGTGGCGGGTGTGGCGGCCTTGCGTTCACCGGCGATGGTCAACACGCCGCGGTCGAGCTGGATGTCGATCGTCGCCGGGTCGATGCCAGGCGCGAAGGCGAACACCTCGACGCCGGTGCTGGTGCTGCCGACGTTGAGCGCCGGATAGCCGCCACGGCCCAGGCCGCGGATGGCGGGTGAGTACTCGAACGTGCCGCTCATATCGCGCTGCAGGCGATCGAGTTCGGCCAACAGGTCACGTGGAAACAGGCTGCGGTACATGGGGATCCTCCGGTCTGGTGGGGCGGCGTCGTTGCCGTCCCGGTCACACCAAGCTGGGATCGGCGCTGCTGCTTTCAAGAGCCTGCGCTTGTTGTCGAGCGGATTACCGGGCCGGTCGCGGGCCCGGCCAGCGCGCGCTTCAGCCCGCCAGCCGCCGATACAGGCTGCCGGCCCAGCCTTGCGGCTTGAAGGGCCGCCATTGGCCTTCGGGTTGGGCCAGGCGATCGGCCACGATGGCCAGCGCCATGGGGTTGAAACCCAGCCCCGAATGGCTGCCCAGCACACGGATGTTCTCGTGCCGGGCCGGGTCACCATCGAGCGTGGCCTCCTGCGGCGGAACCACGCCGTCACTCAGTGAATACAGGCAGCTCATCGGCACCGGCGGCACGCTGCGCTGGCGAAGTTTCTTCAAGCGCGGCTGCGCCACGTGCACACCCGGGCCCAACGGGTGGGCGATCAACCGGTACAGGGCCTTGACCAGCGCCGGGCTCTGGCTGCCGGCCTGGTCCACGCTGACCGGGCTGCCCAGCGTGATGACCTGGCGCACGCACGCTGGCGCCTGATGCGCGCCGTAGAGCGCGAACACACCGCCCAGGCTCCAGCCGACCAGGCTGACGGCGCGCCCGCGGTGGTGGTGCAGGTGGCGGATCTTCTGTTCCAGCGCGCGCGCATGCCGGGCCTGCAAGCCCACGTTGCGGCCGAAGCCCCAGGCCTGCACGTCATGGCCCTGACGTTGCAGAAACCAGCGCAGCGGCGCCAGCGTGGCCTCGTCGGCCATGAAGCCTGGCAGCAAGAGCACCGGGTGGCCGTCACCGCGCGCGGCCTGCATCAGCAGCGGCCAGCTGGTGGGCAACAAGGCCAGCTCGACCACGGCGCGCCACTCGAGCAGCGAATGCAGCGTGTGCGGCGGGCCTTGGTGCGGGTGGCGCTGGGTCATGGTCGGCCATTGTGCGGTTTGGATGACGCTTGACCTTGGCGCGCGCAAGCTGCGCCCCTGCCGGCGCGGCAGGACCGTTCACTGCTGGCACAAGCGAGTCTGTTCGACGTCGCGAACACGATGAGTGCGGCAGACCTTGCACAAGATCTGTTCGACCAGATGTCGGGCGACATCGTCGGTCTTCAGTTGTTCGGCAGCGGATTGCAGTTCAGCGACCCCTTCAACGTCAACAACGCCTATTTCTTGTACAGCCTGAGCGGGCTATCGTCGCTGCTGCCGGTGGTCAGCAACCAGGTGGCGATCGCGTTGCCGGGCACGGCATTGCTGCTGGTGCCGGGCCTGTTCGCCTTGTTCGCACCGTGGTCGCGCCGCCGGCCTTCGCTCGCGGCAGGCGCGCTGCGCGTCAACTCAGCGGCAGGGCGATCGACACCGTGTCCTCGCCCGGCTCGCCGCGAGCCTGGGTGAAGCCCAGTTCGCGCGCCAGCTCCCGCATGCGGGTGTTCTCGGCCAGCACGCTGGCCACCAGCCGACGCGTGCCGCGCTCGCGCAGGTGCCGGATCAGCTTCTTCATCAGGATCACGCCCAGGCCACCGCCCTTGAGGTCGCTGCGCACCACGATGCCGAACTCGGCGTCGACGTTGTCGGGATCGATCACCGCACGCACCACGGCCAGCGTCTCGTCGCTGGCGTTGCCGCTGCGGGTGGCGATGAAGGCCAGCTCGCGCTCGAAGTCGACCTGGGTCAGCCGCGCCAGCTCGCTGCGCTCGATGCTGCGTCGGCTGTAGAAGATGCGCATCCGGATGTCCATCGGGTCGAGCCGTTCGAGGAACGCCAGGTGTTGCACACCGTCCTCGGGCCGGATCGGGCGCAGCAGCAGCGGCGCGCCTTGCCACTCGATGGTCTCGACCTGTTCGCTGGGGTAGGGGCGGATCGCGAAATTCGCTGCGCCGCCGGGCGCTGCAGCCGACACCCGCACGCGCGCGTCGAGCGCCAGCACGCCTTGCGCATCGGCCAGCAGCGGGTTGATGTCGATTTCGGCGATGCGCGGCTCGTCGGCCAGCAACTGAGACAGGCAGGTCAGCACCTGCACCAGCGCCGCGCTGTCGGCGGCCGGCACGTCACGCCAGCCGGCCAGCAAGCGGGCGACACGGGTGCGCGCGATCAGGGACTCGGCCAGCGGCGCGTTCAGCGGCGGCAGCGCCACCGCGCGGTCGGCCACCACCTCGACCGCGGTGCCGCCGGCGCCGAACAGGATCACCGGGCCGAACAGCGGGTCGACATGGCTGCCGACGATCAGCTCCAGCGCCTGCGGCCGGCGCACCATGGCCTGCACGCTGAAGCCCTGCACCTCGGCCTGAGGACGCAGGCGCCGCACGCGTGCCAGCATCGCCGTGGCGGCATGGCGCACGTCAGCCTCGCTGTCGAGTTGCAAGGCCACGCCGCCGACGTCGCTCTTGTGGCTGATCTGTTGCGACAGGATCTTCAGCACCACCGGAAAGCCGATCGCCTGCGCCGCCAGCACCGCTGCCGCCGGATCGGGGCCAACCGCCCGGGTCGCGACCACCGGCACACCGGCGGCCTGCAGCAGGGCCTTGGCCTCGGGCTCGGTCAGCAGCTCGCGGCCGCTGTCCAGCGCTGCGCTGACCAGTTCGCGCACGCGCGCCAGGTCAGGCTCGGCCTGTGCGGTGCGTGCCGGCGGCGCCTGCATCAGTTGCTCCTGGTTGCGCCGATAGGTCGCCAGCAGGGCGCACGCGCGCACCGCCTGCTCGGGCGTGTCGTAGGTCGGGATGCCGGCCTGGTGGAAGATCTGCCGCGCCTCGGCCACGCTCGGGTTGCCCAGCCAGCAGCTGACCAGCCGGTGCGGCTCTGTCGTGGCCAGCGGCAGCAGCGCACGGGCAATGTCGGCACTGGGCACGATGGCTGTCGGCGCATGCATGAAGAGCACGGTGCCGCTGGCCGGCTCGGCCAGCAGGATCTGCAGAGCCTGCACATAACGCTCTACCGGTGCGTCGCCGATGATGTCCACCGGGTTGCCGTGCGACCAGGTGGCCGGCAGCACGGCATCGAGCGCCGCCCGCGTCGCCGCCAGCATCGGTGCCAGCTCCAGCCCGGCCCCGGCGGCGGCGTCGGCGGCCATCACGCCGGCGCCGCCGCCATTGGTCAGCAGGGTCAAGCGCTCGAGCTGGGAGGCGCTGGACGCCGACCGACCAGCCACCGGTGAGGCCCGGTGGTGAGCCAGCGCCTCGGCGGCGATGAACAGGTCCTGCAGCGTGTCCACGCGCAGCATGCCGGCGCGGCGGATGGCGGCGTCGAACACGATGTCGGCCCCGGCCATTGCGCCGGTGTGCGTGGCCGCGGCCAACTGGCCCTGCGCCGAGCGCCCGGCCTTGACCACCAGCACCGGCTTGTTGCGCGCGGCCGCGCGTGCTGCCGACATAAACTTGCGCGGGGCCTCGATCGATTCGATGTAGAGCAGGATGGCGCGTGTGCGGGCGTCGCTGGCCAGCCAGTCGAGCATGTCACCAAAGTCGACGTCGGCACGCTCGCCCAGCGACACGAAGGTCGAGAAGCCGACCCCGCTGCCGCGCGCCCAGTCGAGCATCGCCGTCACCAGCGCGCCCGACTGCGAGACGAAGGCCAGCGACCCCGGCGCCGCATCCACATGCGCGAAGCTGGCGTTCAGCCCGAGGTGCGGCACCAGCAGGCCCAGGCAGTTGGGGCCCAGGATGCGCAGCAGGTGGCGCCGCGCAGCGTCGAGCATGGACTGCCTGTGCGTGGCCGACACTCCGGCGGTCATCACCACCGCGGCGCGCGTGCCGCGCTCGCCCAGCGCATCGATCAGGCCAGCCACCGTGTCCGGCGGCGTGCAGATCACGGCCAGCTCGGGCGCCTGCGGCAGGTCCCGCACGCGGGCGAAGACCGGCACGCCGTCGAGCTCGCGGTGTTTGGGGTTGACGGCCATCAGCGTGCCGCGGTAGCTGCCCTGGCGCAGGTTGCGCCAGACAGTGGCGCCGACGCTGGCCGGGCGCGCCGAGGCGCCGATCACGGCCACCGACGCGGGGTCGAAGAAGGACTCGAGGTGGCGGATGCTCATGGGTGCATGATCCTATGGCAGGGTGATGGGACGCTGACGGCGCGCAAGGCTCCGCGGCCGGCGGTGCGGCATGATGCGCCCGCGATCAACTGCCGGAGTGGCCATGAAGATCCTGCTTGCCATCGATGGTTCGGCTACGGCATTGCACGCGTTGCGCTGGGCCCTGCAGCAGGCGGCCGAGGGGCTGAAGAGCGAGTTCGTGCTCGTCAACGTCCAGGAGCCGGCCTCGCTGTACGAGGTAGTGACGGCGCACGACGCCGACCTGATCGAGCGCGTGCGCAGCAGCGCTGGTGCCGACTTGCTGCGCGCGGCCGAGGCGCTGCTCGAGGGCGCGGGCTTCGGTTTCGACAGCGAGGTGGCCGGCGGTGCACCCGAGCACCTGATCATCGAGCTGGCCGAAAACTACGGCTGCGACGCCATCGTGATGGGCGCGCGCGGCGCCGGCGGTCCCGACGCGGGTGGCCTGGGGTCGGTGGCTCAGGCCGTCGTGGCCCATGCGCCGATGCCGGTGACCGTGGTCCGACTGGCCGTCGCGGAAGTCGAAAGTGACGAGCCGTAAGCGTGCGCCGGCGGCGCCGAAAGCCACCGCTGCCGCTCTGTCCGCACCCGCCATGACCAGGCTGGTCCGCGCCCGCCTGTGGCTTGTTGTCGGCCTGCTCTCGTTCGTTTCGCCGCCGACGCTGGCAGCCCTGTTCAAGTGCGTCGTGAACGGCAAGACCACCTACCAGCAAAGCGCCTGCGCTGCAGTCAGCGACACCGACAGCAGTGCCGCGCCGATGAAGACCTTGCCGGCGCCCAACCAGGGCGGCACCACCACCACCACGGCCGAAGGCGTGGGCAAGCGCAAGGTCAAGCTGGTGGATGAAGGCACGCCGGTGGCGAAAGCGGCCTTCGGCATGCTGGTCGACGGCAAGATCGACGCCTACGTCGCCAACCTGTGTCCGCGCGAGCGGAAGAACGGGTCCAACCCGTCGATCAAGGAGTCGCTGCGCGACACCAGTCTCGACCTGGCCAAGCGCAAAGCCGTGCTGGGCCGCATCATCGACAGCGGACTGTCCGACCTGAGCTTCGTCGCGCTCGAAAAGCCGGATGGCCACCTCGACATCAGCAAGCCGATCAAGACAATCAAAGTCGTGGCCCATTTCGAATGGGACCTGGGCAAGATCTGCCTGCGCACGATGACGGTGACCAACAACTGATGATGCGGTTAGGCAGGCCCCTGCGCCGCTGATGGCCGTCGGGCGGAGCGGGCAGCGGCTACAGTTGCGCCCTCGCTTTGCAGCCCACCATGCCTTCCAAGACCCAGCAGTCCCGCCCGCAGGCGCAACCTCCGGCCCGCCCTCGCTCGCGTTCACGCCGTCGCGAAACCAGCCTGGCCGGCGATGCCTCCCAGCCAGCGGCTGCAGCAGCGCCGGCTGCCGTCGAGCCACCTGCCGCCTCCAACCAGCCGGAGTCCGCTGGCGGCAGGCGCAAGCGGCCGATCCGCGCGGCCGAGCCCGCACCTGCACAGGCGCCCGGCCCGTCGCGGCGGAGCCGGGCACGGGTCGCTGACGCCGTGGCGCCGGTGGCGGTGGTCGAAGCAGCCGCGATCGACGTGCTGCCGGCCGAAGCCCCCGCCGCAGCGCCTGCGCCCGAGCGGCCCTCGCGTCGCGGCACCGCCAAACCCAAGCCGCGTGCGACGACCGCGACACCGGCAGCAGCCTCTGATCAGGCCGCGCCATCGGCTGTGCCGGCAGCGAGCGCGCCGGCGCGCCGCAGGGGGCGGGCGGCCGGTGGCGCCGGTCGCCTGCCGGCACCGCAGGCGCACGAACGGGCGCCCCGGCCCGTCGCAGCCACGCCGCCACCGGCAGCGCCGCTGGCCGACATCACGCCGCCGCCAGATGGCTCTATGTTTGGCCGTTATGCCGTGCTCGTGCCGGGCGAGGAAGCGGCCGAGGTGACGCTGCGCGCGGCCGGCCCCGGCACGGCGCTGTGCAGTTGCCTGGACTTTGCGCTGTCCGAGGACGCCAGCTGCCCGCATGTCGAAGCCGTGCACACCCAGTGGCTGGCCGACCCCGACCGCGCCGCGCTGCTGCTGCGCGGCCCGCAGGACGTGTTCAGCCGCATTGGCCTGCAGCACAGCGCGCGCCATCGACTGCTGTGGCTGGCGGGCACCGAATGCCCCGCGGCGCTGGCCGACCTGGCCGGCCAACTGCTGGACATGCCGGCTGACGCGGTGGACGACCAGACCCTGCCACGCCTGCTGCGCGCCGCGCGCGAAGCCGGCCACGAGCTTCAGGTCGACGCATCCGTCTGGACCCACCTGGCGGCCACGCGTGACGCCCGCTGGCGCGTGCACCGGCTCGAGTTGCTGCTGCCGCAAGGTCCGGCCAGCCCCGCGCTGCAGGCGCTGGGGCCGCAGCCGCTGTTGCCGCTGCAAGTCGAAGGCGCGCTGTTCGCGATCTGCGCCGGCCGCTGCATCCTGGCCGACGACGCCGAGCTGCAGCCGATGCTGCAGGCGCTGGCTGCAGCCGAGCTGTGGCGCCGCCATTTCGGCATCGAGCGTGTGCTGCTGCTGGCCCCGGGCGATGCGCTGGACCGTTGGCGCCGCCTGTTGCCGGTCGAAGCGGCCGGCTGGAGCCTGACCTCGATCGAACGTGTGACCAGTGACGCCGAGCTGCACCGCTCGCTGGCGCCCGAACTGGTGATCGTGCAGGAGCCGGTCGAAGGTGGCCTGTGGGTCGACGCCGATCGCGCCGCTGCGCTGTTGCGGCTGCGCTCGGCCCACGCCATCGTGCTGCCTGGCGCCGGCTGGCTGAGCCGTCCGGCCGAGTTGCCGCTGCGTCTGGCCTACGTCGACGACCAGCGCCTGGGCGTCTACGGCGCGCTGCTGCAGGCCCATGGCGAACGTGACGAGGCCGGCCAGCTGTGCGGCCTGCGCGCGCTGGACGGCCTGCGCGCCACGCTCGAGTCGGTGCTGCTGATGCGCCACACGGCCGAGGTGCTGCAGCAACTGCCCGAGCGGCTGGACCGCGTGCGTCGGATTGCGATGCCGGCGGCCGATGCCGAGCGGCACGCCGTGCTGGCGGCCCGGCTGGCGAGCGCATTGGCCCACTGGCAACGCGTAGGCTGGCTGCCCGACATCGAACAACGCCGCCTGCTCGACCAGGTGCAAGCCCTGCGCCGCCTGTGCGCCGGTGACGGTGCGCCGGGCATTGCCGCAGCCAAGGCCGACGCGGTGCTCGCGCTGCTCAATGATGCCGATGCCCCGGTGGCCAAGCTGGTGGTCTTCAGCCAGTGGCCGGCGGCGCTGGATGCGCTGCAAGCGGCGCTGGCCGAAGCCGATGTCGGGGTCGCGCGCTGGAGCTCGCGAGACGGCGAGGTCACGCGCGCTGCGGCCACGCAGCGCCTGCAGTCCGACCCTGCCTGCCGCGTGCTGCTGGTGGCCGACGCCGGCAGCAGCGCGGTCGAGCTGCAATGCCCGCTCGCGCAGGTGCTGCACCTCGACCGGCCCTGGAACCCGCGTCTGCTGGCGCGCCGGTTCGGCCGCGTGCACCGGCGCGGCATGGCGCACCTGGTGCCGGTGACGCAGTTGCTGGCGGCCGGCAGCTTCGAAGACGCCGTTTTCGGCCTGCTGGCCGATCGCCGCGAGCCGCCGCCGGACGTGCTGGACGCCAACGCGGCGCAAGGTTTCGTGCAAGGCGACGAGCTAGTGCAGCTGCTGACCGATCTGGCTCAGGTGCTGGCCGGGCCGGCTGCGCCGGAGACGCCCCCGGGACTTGACAGCCAAGGGTGATGCCGACGTCATCTACAGCGGCTCGGAGACGATGATGAGCGACTTCGTCGTTGCGACGGACGGGCGCATCGCCGCTGTCGATCCTCGTGCGGCCGGGCAACCCGACGAAGGTCGCCGGCCTGCGCGACAACCTGGCGCCAGGGCTGAAGGCGCTCGTCGTCAACGGCGCCGGCCAGAACGGTGGCTGGCAAGACATGGCCGGGCGCAAGGGCGACATCCAGAGCGTGCGCAACTTGCGCCACAATATCGTCGCTTACGCCAATGACAGCGCCGAAGCCAGACAGACTTGGACCGACAAGGCCGAGATCGACGTCTGGCTGATCTGGAACATCCGCCAGGTGTTCAATCCGAGCCTGGCCGACGTGGTGGCGATCGAACCCGACTACGCCATCTTCCGCGATACCGGCGCCGTGCTTACGCAGCAGGGCAAGGCGGGCGTGGCGGGACGCCAGTTCATCGACTTCCTGGCTTCACCCGAAGGCGCGACGATCTTCCGCAAATGGGGATGCATCGCCTGACGACCTCAGCAACTGCAAACACGGATCATCATGACCCACCAACGACGCGACATCCTAAAGTACAGCGTTGCGGCTGCGGCTTTGGCAGCACTTCCACCCGCCTTCGCGCAGGCCACCGCGGGCGGTACCGACGCGCGCGACCGCGTCTTCATCACCAACGAAGAGTCGAACACGATGACCGTGATCGACCCGCGCAGCAATTCGGTCGAAACCACGATCAACCTGACCAGCTTCGACGAGGATCCGCGCCCGCCGTTTCGCTACGTCACCGCCGGCATCGCGCCCACCCACGCGGCGATGATCCACAAGCCGCTCTACCACGGCTGCATCGACGCTCACGGCGCCGTGCCTTCGCCTGACGGCAGGCTACTGGCCGTCAGCGGACGCGGTTCGAGCAACATCTATCTGATCGACGCGGCGCAACGCCGCGTCATCGGCAATACGCCCAATCCGAGCGCCGGCCCCAGTACCAGTGCGGACCGGCTGAGCAGCGGGCTGTTGCTCGGGCGCGAGCCGCACGAGCCCACCTTCACGCGCAACGGCAAGGAATTGTGGGTGGCGCTGCGCGGCGAGGACCGCATCGCCATCCTCGACGTCGAGCGCAGCCTGCGCCAGCTCAAAGGTGGCGACGCGCCGGCTTCGGCGGCCGTGCGCCAGCTCCTGCCCACC
>JANOJJ010000491.1:0-8860 GCA_031408155.1 Rubrivivax sp. | reverse complement strand
TGCCTCTTCCTTGGCGATGTCGCGGATCTGGTTCATCAGCGCGGTCCGGTCCTCCGACAGTACGCGGCCCGACGGCACCTTGCCCAGCACCTCGGGGATCGCGTCGGGTTGACGCTTTGTGCACCGAGCGTAAAGCTGTTGATATTGCGGATGACCTCGGGGATCGGGATCGAGCCGACCACGCCCAGCGTGTTGCTCTTGCTCATGCCGCCGGCGATCACCCCGGCCATGTAGGCGCCTTCGTAGGTGCGGCTGTCGTAGGTGCGCACGTTGTCGCCCTGCTTGTAGCCGGTGGCGTGCTCGAACTTCACGTCCTTGGTCTCGGGCGCGACCTTGCCGATCGGCTCCATGTAGCCGAAGGTGGTGCCGAAGATCAGCTTGTTGCCCTGGCCGACCATGTCGCGGAACACACGTTCGGCGTCGGCCGCCTCGGGCACGTTCTCGACGAAGCTGGTGACGACCTTGTCGCCGAATTCCTTCTCGACCGCCTTGCGCGCGTTGTCGTGCGCAAAGGTCCAGCCGCCGTCACCCACCGGGCCGACGTAGGCAAAGGCGATCTTCAGCGGCTCGGGCTTGGGTGCCGGGGCCGATGCGGGGGCCGAGGCCGGCGCGGCCGCCTGCGGGGCAGGCGGCTCTTCCTTCTTGCCGCAACCGACCAGTGCCGCGGCGGCGGCGATGGCGGACAAGCTGGTGAACTTCAGCAACAAGCGCTTGGAGGTGTGGTGGGTCCGGGTCATGGGTTCTCGCTCCTGGGTTGAAACTGCAATGGGTTCAGGCTCACAGAGCCGCAATGAAATCTTCGACCTTCACGTCGGCCTGGCGCAGCACGCTGGCCAAGGTGCCGACCTTGAGTTCGGCATGCAGTGGCACCACGCAGCCCTTGGCGCCGTGCCGCATCAGCATGTGCGAACCGCTTTGTCGAACCTTCTGGAATCCCAGACGCTGCAGTGCTCGCAATGCTTCAGTTCCTGAGATGCGCGGCAGCTTAGGCACGCTCCGCGACCGTGAACGTGGTCACCACCAAATGGCCGCTGCGTGTCAGTGGAAACTCGCTGAGGTAGAGCGTCGTCGCCTCACGCAGGTTGGCCACTGCCTCTTCGACGGTTTCGCCTTGCGTGCAGGTGCCGGTTTCGGGGTTCAGTGCGACAAACCCACCTTCTTCAGCGGGTGTCAGAACGGCGGTCAGTTCCATCGTGAGCCTCGGCGCTGTCGATGTTCGAAACGCAGATTATCGGCGCGCACGCTCAGCCCCCCGGGAAAAACGGCTTGCCGATCGAGGCCGGCATGTTGACGCGGATGAAATTGGCGTTGCGCGAGATCAGCACCAGCACCACGATGGTGGCCAGGTAGGGCAGCATGCTCAGGAACTGGCTGGGCACATCCACACCCTGCCCTTGCAGATGGAACTGCAGCATCGTCACGCCGCCGAACAGGTAGGCACCCAGCAGCACACGCGCCGGCCGCCAGGTGGCAAACGTCGTCAGCGCCAGCGCGATCCAGCCGCGGCCGCCGACCATGCCTTCGACCCACAGCGGCGTGTAGACCACGGACAGGTAGGCCCCGGCCACGCCGCACAGCGCACCCCCGGTCATCACCGCGGCCAGCCGGATGCGGCGCACGGGATAACCCAGCGCATGAGCGGACTCTGGAGATTCACCGACCGCACGCAACACCAGACCGGGCCGGCTGCGGTACAAGAACCAGGCCAGCGCCGCGGTCAACACGATGGCCAGGTAGACCATCGGATGCTGGCGCAACAGCGCCGGCCCGACGAACGGGATGTCGGCCAGCCCGGGCACGGCAAAGGCGGCACGTTCGCCGAGCTTGCCCTGCACATAGCCGATGCCGACGAAGGCCGAGAAGCCGCTGCCGAACAGGCTGAGTGCCAACCCGGTGGCGTACTGGTTGGTGTTGAGCCAGATCACCAGCACGCCGAAGGCCGCGGCCATCAGCGCGCCGGCACCGGCACCGGCAGCAAAGGCCAGCCAATCGTTGCCGCTGTGCATCGCGGTGGCAAAACCAGCCACCGCCGCCACCAGCATCATGCCTTCGGCGCCCAGGTTGACGATGCCGGCGCGTTCGTTGATCAACAGGCCCAGCCCGGCGATCGTCAGCACGGTCCCGGCGTTCAGCGTGGCCGCGATCAGTAGCGCGAAGCTCTCCATTTCAGGACCTCTCGGGCGGCGCCGAAACACTGGCAGCAAGCGGCCGCCGCGGATCCGGCTCTGCCGGTCCGCCAGCGGCGCCCCCCTGGGGGGGAGGCGACCGCAGGGCGCTTCGGGGGGGAGCCCATTTCACGCGGTAGTGGATCAGCGTGTCGCAGGCCAGCAGCGTGAACAGCAGCAGGCCCTGGAAAACGCCGGTCAGCGACTTGGGCAGCCCCAGGCGCGACTGCGCCAGTTCACCGCCGATGTAGAACATGCTCATCAGGATCGCCGAGAACACGATGCCCACCGGGTGCAGCCGCCCGACGTAGGCCACGATGATGGCCGCAAAGCCGTAGCCGGCCGGCACGTAGGGCGTGAGCTGCCCCAGCGGCCCGGCTGCCTCCAGCCCACCGGCCAGGCCGGCCATGCCGCCCGACAGCAGCAGCGCCGTCCACAGCGCGCTGCGCGACGAGAAGCCGGCATAACGTGCCGCCAGTGGCGCCAGCCCGCCCACCTGCAACGCAAAGCCACGGTAGATGCGGAACAGGAAGATCCACAGTGCCGCCACCGCCGCCAGCGCGATGAAGACGCCGATGTGGGCGCGCAGGTTGGGCAGCAGGCGCGGGATCCTGGTCACAGCGTCGAAGGTGATCGACTGCGGAAAGTTGTAGCCCTTGGGGTCCTTCCAGGGCCCGTAGACCAGCCACGACAGCAGCATCTCGGCGACGTAGACCAGCATCAGGCTGACCAGGATCTCGTTGGCGTTGAAGCGCTCGCGCAGCAGCGCCACGATGGCCGCCCAGGCCATGCCACCGAGCACGCCGGCCAGCACGATGGCAACCACGATGCCGCGGCCCAGCCACGCCAGGCTGGGGCCGGCCTGCATCGCCACCCAGCCGGCGGCCAGTGCGCCGACCACGAACTGCCCTTCGGCGCCGATGTTCCAGATGTTGGAGCGGAAGCACAGCGCCAGGCCGAGCGCAATCAGGACCAGCGGCGTGGCCTTGATCGAAAGCTCCGACAAAGCGTACAGGCTCTTCACCGGTTCGACGAAGAAGACCTGCAGGCCGCGCAGCGGGTCCTTGCCCAGCAGCACGAACAGGGCGACGCCGATCAGCACCGTCAGCACCAGCGCCAGCAGCGGCGACGCCAGCGACATCAGCCTGGACGGCTGCGGCCGCGCCTCAAGCCTGAGCACGCACGGCCTCGGCGTTGTCGAACAGTCCGGACATCCACGACCCGATCTGCTCGACCGTGGCCTCGGACCTCGGCACGCTGGGCGACATGCGCCCCTGCGCGATGACGAGCAGCCGGTCGCTGATCTCGAACAGCTCGTCGAGCTCCTCGCTGACCACCAACAGCGCGCAGCCGGCGTCGCGCAGCTCGAGCAGTTCGCCGCGGATCAACGCCGCAGCGCCCACGTCCACACCCCAGGTCGGCTGCGAGACGATCAGCAGCGTCGGGTCGGCGTCGATCTCGCGGCCGACGATGAACTTCTGCAGGTTGCCGCCCGACAGGCTGCGCGCCGCCGAAGCGGCGCCGCCGGACTTGACCTGGAAGCGGTTGATGATGTGTTCGGCCAGTTTGCGCACCTCGTCGATCGAGATCCAGCCGGTCCTGCCGACCGTGCGGGTACGCGTGAGCAGCGTGTTCTGCGCCAGGCTCAGCGTGGGCACGGCGCCGCGTCCGAGTCGCTCTTCGGGCACGAAGTGCAGGCCTTGGTGGCGCCGCTTACGTGGCGAATGCGCAGCGATGTCCTTGCCGTGCAGCCGGATCGAGCCGGCCGGCGCGCGCGGATCCTCGCCCGACAGGGCAGCCATCAATGCCTGCTGCCCGTTGCCCGAGACCCCGGCCACGCCGACGATCTCGCCGGCGCGCAGGTCGAACTCGATCTCCTTCAGGTCGACGCCGAACGGGTCCTGCCTGGCCAGCGTCAGGCCCCGCACCGCCAGCACGACGGCGCCCGCGGGACTGGCCTGGCGTTGCAACGGCGGCGGCTCGGCGCCGATCATCAGCCGCGACAGGCTGGCGTTGCTTTCCTGCGTCGGGTCGACCTCGCCGGTGACCTTGCCGCCGCGCAGCACCGTGCAGTGGTGGCACAGCGCGCGGATCTCGTCGAGCTTGTGGCTGATGTAGAGGATGCTGCAGCCGCCGTCACTCAAGCGGCGCAGCGTGACGAAGAGCTTGTCGACCGCCTGCGGCGTCAACACCGAGGTCGGCTCGTCCAGGATCAGCAGTTGCGGCTGCGTGAGCAGCGCGCGCACGATCTCAACGCGCTGCTTTTCGCCCACCGACAGCGTGTGCACCGGTCGCTGCGGGTCGACGTCCAGCCCGTAGGTGTGTGCGAGCTCGGTGATGCGCGCGGCCACCTGCGCCAGCGCGCCGGCCTTGTCCAGGCCGAGCCACACGTTCTCGGCCACGGTCAGCGTGTCGAACAGCGAGAAGTGCTGGTAGACCATGCTGATGCCCAGCTCGCGCGCAGCCGCCGGGCTCTTGACCTGCACCGGCTGGCCGTTCCACTCGAGCGTGCCCTCGTCGGGCTGCACGGCGCCGTAGATGATCTTCATCAGCGTGCTTTTTCCGGCCCCGTTCTCGCCCAGCACGGCGTGGATCTGGCCGGGCTTGACGCGCAGCGAAACCCGATCGTTGGCGCGCACCGCCGGGTACTGCTTGCTGACGCCGCTGAGTTCGAGTCGGAGGGTCGTCACCGCCGCTGCCCATCGCGTCTGTCGGGTCTGTCGAGTCGCCGCGTGACCAGCCGCCTGCCGCCGACCCAGGTTCCGGCCAGGTGGCGTTCGTCGCTCAAGGTCATCCAGGCGAAGACCTTCTCGTGCAAGTCCTGCGCCTGCCCGATGCGGTGCGCATCGACCATGCCGACGGCCCAGTCCCACAGGCACAGGTCGGCCATCAGGCCAGGCTCTAGGCAGCCGATCTCGTGCTCGAGCTGCAGCGCTCGAGCCGCACCGCGCGTCGCCGCGTGCAGCGCGCACCAGGCGGTGAGCTTGCGGCCCGCCAGCGCCTGCACCTTGTAGCCGTCGGCCAGCGTGCGCTGCATCGACAGGCTGGTTCCGCCGCCGACGTCGCTCGCCACGCTGACGGTGACACCGGCGTCGCGATTGGCCTGCCAGTCGAACAGGCCGCTGCCCAGGAACAGGTTGCTGCTCGGGCAGAAGGCGATCTGCGCACCGCTGTCGCGCAGCGCGGCGGCGTCGTCGATATCGAGCCAGATGCCGTGCGCCAGCACCGAGCGCCGGTGCAGCAGGCCGGCGCGCTGGTAGACGTCGAGGTAGCTGCGCGCGGCGGGGAACAACTGCCGCACCCAGCGCACCTCGGACTGGTTCTCGGCCACGTGGGTCTGCATGTAGAGGCTGGCGTCGGCCCGGCACAGCGCACCGGCCATCGCCAGTTGCTCGGGCGTGCTGGTGGGTGCGAAGCGCACCGTCACGGCGTAGCTGCAGCGGCCCCGGCCGTGCCAGCGCTGGATCAGCTCGATGCAGTCGCGTTCGGCCTGACTCACATCGTCGCGCAAGCCGTCGGGTGCATGGCGGTCCATCAGCACCTTGCCGGCGATCACGCGCATGCCGCGTTCATGCGCAGCCGCAAAGAGCGCGTCGGCCGACACCTTGTGCACCGTCGGGAAGACCACCGCCGAGGTGCTGCCATGCGCCAGCAAGGCGTCGAGGAACAAGGTCGCCGCGGCCTGCGCCACGACCGGGTCGGCATGGGCGAGCTCGGACGCAAAGGTGTAGCGGTTCAACCAGTCGAGCAACTCGGTGCCGAAGCTGGCGATCACGTCGAGCTGCGGGCTGTGCACATGGGTGTCGATGAAGCCGGGCATCAGCAGCCGGCCACGGTGGTCTTCTGGCCGCCAATCCGGCCCCGGCGGCTGGTTACCCGGCTGCACGCCGGCGATGCGGCCCGCGTCATCGATCAGCAGCCAGTGATCGGGCCGCCAGCGCACGCCCTGCAGCGTGGGCTCGCCCCAGGTCGGCGCGCCGGTGAAGTCGAGCAGGTCCGCGCGCAGGGCGATCACGTCGCCTCCGGACCCAGGGGCAAGGCACGCACGAGCACGGCGTCGCCCGTCAGCTCGCGCAACTCGCGCAACTCGCGCAACTCGCGCAGATGGCGCAACTGCGCACGGACGGTGGGCTGGGAGCTGGCCAGTCGCATGGCGGCCCGCGACGCGCTGCGTTCGGTGATCAAGGTGAACAAGACCCGGATGAGGTGGAGGACTATCGTCGCCAGTTCGGCTCGCCGGGTCATATGCTGAGCCTGATAGGCAGTATGCGTGCCATCGCAACCACGCGGCGGCGCAGCGCGCACCCTTCCGGGTAATCACCGAGGCAAGAGGCCAGACCCATGAAAACCCGCCCGATCCGCTTCGTCCATCGCGGCCGACTCGTCGAGGTGGCCGACGCCCCGGCAACGCGCAGCGTGCTCGACTGGCTGCGCGAAGACGCACGCTGCAGCGGCACCAAGGAGGGCTGCGCCGAGGGCGATTGCGGTGCATGCACCGTCGTGGTCGGCCGCCTCGACGAGGCCGCGGCGCTGCAGATGCAGACGGTCAATGCCTGCATCCAGTTCCTGCCCACGCTGGATGGCAAAGTGCTTTTCACGGTCGAGGACCTGGCCGAGCACGACGGCCCGCTGCATCCGGTGCAGCAGGCGATGGTCGACTGCCATGGCTCGCAGTGCGGCTTCTGCACGCCGGGCTTTGTGATGTCGCTGTGGGACAACTGGCAGCGTCACCAGGCCGCCGGCAGCCGCCCGACGCGGCAGCAACTGGCCGACGACCTGTCCGGCAACCTGTGTCGCTGCACCGGCTACCGGCCGATCCTCGACGCCGGCGAGCGCATGTTCGAGGCCCCTGCCGGGCGGTCGGATCACGCGGCTGTCGTGGCCGCGCTGCAAGGTCTGGCCGCCGAAGCGCCGCTGGCCTATCGCAATGCCTACTGGGCACCACGCACGCTGGCCGAGTTTGCCGCGCTGCGCGCCGACCGCCCCCAGGCGCATGTACTGGCCGGTGCGACCGACATCGGCCTGTGGGTCAACAAGCAACTGCGCGAGCTGCCCGAGCTGATCTTCATCGGCGAGGTGGCCGAGCTGCAGCGCATCGAGCGGGTCGACGCCGCGCTGCAGATCGGCGCTGCGGCCTCGCTCGAGGCCGCCTGGGGCGCGCTGGCTGCACAGTGGCCCCAACTGCAGGAGCTGTGGTTGCGCTTCGCGTCGCCGCCGGTGCGCCACGCCGGCACGATGGGCGGCAACGTAGCCAATGGTTCGCCGATCGGTGACTCGGCGCCGGTGCTGATGGCGCTGCAGGCGCGCATCGTGTTGCAGCAGCGCGAGCGCGTGCGCGAGCTGCCGCTGGCCGACTTCTACACCGGCTACCTGAAGAACCGGCTCCAGCCGGGCGAGTTCGTGCGCAGCCTGCGGGTGCCCTTGCCGCGGCCCGACACCGTGCTGCGCGCCTACAAGATCAGCAAGCGCTTCGACAGCGACATCTCGGCGCTGTGCGGCGCTTTCGCGCTCGACATCGCCGACGGGGTGGTGCGCGGCGCCCGGCTGGCCTTCGGCGGCCTGGCGGCCACGGTGCGGCGCGCAGCCGGCGCCGAGGCCGCGTTGATCGGCCAGCCCTGGACCGAAGCGACGCTGCGCGCGGCGGTGACCGCGCTGGCCAGCGACTTCACGCCGCTGAGCGACCTGCGCGCCAGCGCCGCTTACCGGATGCAGGTGGCGCAGAACCTGCTGCAGCGCTACTGGCTCGAGACCCGTGCCGACAGTCCGCTGCCGGCCACAGCGCTGTCGGTCTGGGCGCGGGTGGCCACGCCGTGAACAAGCCCGGCGACACGCCCCTGGCTGCCCGGCTCACGCCGCAGGTGGGACTGAGCCGGCCCCATGAATCGGCTGCGCTGCACGTCAGCGGCCGTGCACCCTACACCGATGACCTGCCCGAGCTGGCTGGTACCGTGCATGCCGCGCTCGGCTTGTCGCCGCTGGCCCATGGGGTGCTGACAGCGGTCGACCTGGATCGCCTGCGCGCCATGCCTGGGGTGCTGGATGCGTTCACCGCGGCTGCCATCCCGGGCCGCAACGACTGTGGAGCGCTGGTGCACGACGACCCCATCCTGGCCGGCGAGCCCGGCGCCACGTTGCGCTGGCTGGGGCAGCCGGTGTTTGCCGTGGTGGCGAGCACGCGCGACGCCGCCCGCCGCGCCGCGGCACGCGCGCGCGATGTGATCGTGGCCGCAGCGCTGCCGCCGCTGCTCGACCCGCTGCAGGCTCATGCCGCCGGCCAGTACGTGGTGCCGCCGATGCACCTGTCGCGCGGCCATGCGCGCAGCGCCATCGACGGCGCGCCGCAGCGCCTGCACACCCGCTTCGAGGTCGGCGGGCAGGAGCAGTTCTACCTCGAAGGCCAGGTCGCCTACGCCGCCCCGGCCGAAGGTGGCGGCATGAAGGTCTGGTGCTCGACCCAGCACCCGAGCGAGATGCAGGCGCTGGTGGCGCGTGCGCTGCATCGTCCGGCGCACGCGGTGCTGGTGGAATGCCGGCGCAGGGGCGGTGGCTTCGGCGGCAAGGCGTCGCAGGCGGCGATGTTCGCCTGCGTGGCCGCGGTGGCCGCCGAGCGACTGCAGCGTCCGGTCAAGCTGCGGCTGGACCGCGACGACGACTTCATGATCACCGGCCGCCGGCACGGCTTCCAATTCGAGATC
>JANOJJ010000450.1:0-7196 GCA_031408155.1 Rubrivivax sp. | reverse complement strand
CTTCTTCTACGAGCATGACGGGCGCATCTTCCTGGTCACCAGCCGGCACGTGCTGTTCGAGCCCGAGATCGACCATCGCCCGAACCGCATCGAGCTGACACTGCACGTCGACGCCGACGACCTGACGCGCGTCGCCCTGCTGACGGTGATGCTGTACGACGGCGGCCTGGCCTGCTGGCGCCAGGCACGCGACACCGGCGGCGAGATCGATGTGGCCGCGATCGAACTGGACCAGGCGTCCTGGCCCGCCAACTGGCAAAAGGAATGTTTCACCGCCGAACACCTGGTAAATGACCTGCGGCAGGTGGGCGTCGGCGATGCGGCCCTGATCGTGGGCTTTCCGCTCGGCTTTCACGACACACTGCACTACTTGCCGGTGGTGCGGCAGGCGGCAGTGGCGTCGTCGTTCGGCGTTCGCTTCCAGGGCCAGGGCTACTACCTGACCGATGCCCGCACGCACCGCGGCAGCAGCGGCGCGCCGGTGGTGCTGAAGGTGCCGGACAGCAGCGCGCGGCTGCCCTGGAAGCTGCTCGGTGTGCATTCGGCGCGCGTGGACATGAGCTCGCGCGACCTGCATGTCGACGAGTCCCTGGGCTTGAACTGCGCGTGGTACGCCGACATCCTGCTGACGCTGGTGGCCGATCGGGTAGTGGAAGACGCGCCTGCAGCGCAGACAGCGGACTGAAGGTCCGGGCCCATCCGACCGCGTCGGTGGGGGCCGCCCCAGGCGTGGCACAGTCCACTCATGCTCGCCTACCGCCACGCCTTCCACGCCGGCAACCATGCCGACGTGCTCAAGCACACCACGCTGGTGGCCGTGCTGCAGCACATGAACCTCAAGGACAAGGGCTACCGCGTGGTCGACACCCATGCCGGCGCCGGCGCCTATGCGCTGGGCGGCCGCCACGCCCAGATGAACCGCGAGTTCGACACCGGCATCGCCCGCCTGTGGGATCGAAAAGACCTGCCTGCCGCGGTGCAGGCCTACGTGGACCAGGTGCGCGCCTTCAATGGTGATGGAAACCTGCGTCAGTACCCGGGCTCGCCGGCTCTGGCACACCAGTTGATGCGCGAGCAGGACCAGTTGCGCCTGTTCGAGCTGCACGCCACCGACCACGGCCTGCTGGCCGGCCGAATGCGCGGCGACGCCCGGGTGGAGGTCAAGCCGGCCGACGGCTTCACGGTGCTGAAGGCGCAGTTGCCGCCGCCCACCCGGCGCGGCCTGGTGCTGATCGACCCCAGCTACGAGGTCAAGACCGACTACGTCCGCGTGCTGGCCGCGCTGCGCGAGGTGCTGGCACGCTTTGCCGAGTGCACGGTGGTGATCTGGGTGCCGCAAGTGCAGTTGCTCGACGCTGCCAAGCTGCCACAGCGGCTGAAGGCGGCCGCCAGCGCTGCCGCGCCCAAGGGTTGGTTGCTGGCCAGGCTGTCGGTGCAACATCCGCGCGAGCGGGGGTTCGGCATGCTGGGCAGTCTGGTCTTCGTGGCCAATCCGCCGCACACCTTGGCGCCGGCGTTGCGCAAGGCCCTTCCCTTCCTCGCCCAGACCCTGGCCGAAGACGAGCAGGCTGCCGGCTGGCTGTGCGAGAACGGTGGCTGACGACGACTAGCCACCGATCATGACGGTCGGCGCTCCGACGACGATGCTGCCGCCATGTGCCGTCGTGTCGCCCAGGCGGGCCGCGGGCATGAAGCCGATCATCACGGTTGCCGAACCCTTGGCGATCATGTCCGGCGGCCCGACGCAGATGGCCGTGTCAGTGACCCGCGCTGCCGGCATGAAGGCGATCAGGACCTTCGGCTCGCCCTTGATGATCGGGCCGCCGACATGCGGAATCGGCGGCACCCCAGGCGTCACCATGGGGCAGACGTGCATGTCGCTGATGCGGGCGGCAGGTGGCATGGTGTTTCTCCAGTCGTCAAGAGCCTGCAGGCTCGGTCAATCATCGAGAGTCAAGTCGCAAGGTCGGCCGGCGGATGTCTGGTCCACGGTCTTCACTCTTCTTCGGGCGGCAACTCGTCCTCGGTCACCGGCTCGACCAGCCACACCGCCACCGCGCTGAAATTGTCATGGCTGGCGCGGCTGCGTGCGGCTTCGCGGACCTGGTGCTCGAGCGACTCGAGCCATTCGCTGGGCGTGCCGGCCCGGCCCAGGGCATGTTCCATCGCGTCGTCGGTGACGAATTCCCACAGGCCGTCGGAACACAGCAAGAAAGCGTCACCGGCCTGCACGTCGACACTGCCTCCGCTGGCGCCAACCTGCAGGTCCTCGGGCCGAGTGCCCAGGGCCGACTGCAATTCGCTGCGTCGCGGGTGTTCTCGTGCCTGGTCGGGCGTCAGTACGCCGGCGTTGATCAGGCTCTGCACCAAGCTGTGGTCGAGCGTGCGGTCGCGCAAGCGACCGTCGCGAAACCAGTACAGGCGCGAATCGCCCACGTGTGACCAATGGGCCGCGCGATCGACGAAGTCGATCACCAGGCAAACCACCGTGGTGTGCATGTCACGCAGCCGCTTGTCGGTGGAGCGGTGGCCAAGCAAGGCTTCGTTGGTGTCCCACACCAGCTCTGACAAGGCGTCTCCGGCGGTCGTGGGGCGGTCGGCAAACGCGTTGAGCAGTGTCTCCACCGCCAGCCGTGATGCCACGTCGCCTCCGCCATGGCCGCCGGCGCCGTCGGCCAGCACGCAACACAGGTGGCGTTCGGAATGCCAGTGCCCGCAGGCGTCCTCGTTGTAGGAACGGCCGCCCTTGTCGGACAGGATCGCGACTTCCATCCCCAGCATCAGGTACCTCCCCCGCCATCATCGGCATTCAAGCGGTCGAGTTGCTCCTGGTAGGCCTGCAGGAAGGCACGCCCGAAGACGTCGTGGAAGTCGTCTTCGGCTTCGGCCGAGAGCTGGCTGAACAGCGATTGGTAGGCTTCCCACAACTGGGCACGACGGCCGCCAGCGAGCAACAGGCCGATGCCCGACTTGCCGGTGATTCGGGACTCGAGCGATTTCGGGTCGAAACGCTGCAGCAGACCAGTCAGCGCCGAACGCATGCCCGCCATCACCGCCAGCTCGTGCGCACGCAGGTCGCGAAAGGCGTCGCGCATGGCCTCGTCGGCGCGCAGAAAGCCGGGCACCGTGGGCCCGAGCAGGTGCTGCAGCGCCAACGCAGCGGTGGGCGAGAACTTGAGCGGGTTGTTCTGCCGCGGTCGGATCGCCGTAACCTCGGCACGAACCTCGCGCTTGACCGAGGCGCGCGCGTGCAACAGGTCGACCGCACCGCGCACAGACTCGGCCAGCAGCGTGCCGACCAGGCGCATCAAGGTCGGCGTCAGCGTGGTGATGGCCGGCGCCTGCACGGTGCCCAGGCCTTCGAGCAGGGCGCGCAGCAGTTCATTGCTCTCGGCTGTCGGCAAAGCCAGCGCGGCGGGCGCCGCACGAGGGCGGATACCGGGGCGGGTGCCGCCGCTGCTGGTGGCCAGTACCCCGTTGCGACGGGCCGCGCTGGCTGGCGCCACGATCGTGGCCTGGCGTGCCCCACCGTCCCAGGATACGACCGCGCCGCGCCGACCGTCGGCTGGCTGCTGCGCCGCGACGTCGCCTGGCTGCGGCTCGGGCGCCCGTGCCGGCGGTGCTGCAGTCGGTGCGGGCGGGACCGTCTTCGGCTTGGCTGGCGACAGCGCGCCCGGGAATGCCGCGTTCAGTTCCGACTGATTGTGGTCCAGGCGGGCATCTTCGACGCGCGGCTTGGCCACTCGCTCGCCGACGCCCCCGGAGGCCGGTCCTGCCGGATCGAAGACGCCGAGAAAGTCATCGTCGTCGGCCCAGACCGACCCCGGCTTGGCGGCCTTTTCGCTCAGGCCGAAGAGGTCGTCGATTGACTCGTCGGCGTCACCAGCGCCCACCAGATCGCCGGGATCGCGTTCGGAACCGGGCGCCTGGGCGCGCCCGACCGAGGTCTCTTCGGCCAACGGATCCCAGTCGCTCGGGATGGGTCCGGGCGACCTCGGCGCCGCCTGCGCTGGCGCCGCCTGCGGTGGCGCTGCCGTGCGGCGCGCAGCCGCCACCGGCGGTGGTGCGGTGGCGAACGACGGCGGTGGCGCCGGCGCCGTGGACTGGCCGCCGGCACCGGCGGCAAACACGTCGGCGAAGGGGTCGTCGCTGGCGGCGGGCGAGCCACCGGCGCGCCCGCCGAGCTCGTAGCCGCCGATCTGCACCACGTCGCCCGGGGCCAGCGGCCACTCCTTGCCGTGACCAACGACGTTGCCGTTGACCAGGATGGGGTTGCTGCCGCGGTCCTCGATGGCGTAGGTGCCATTGCGATACACGACCTTGGCATGCACCCGAGAGATCGTGCGTTCGGGGTCGGGCAGCACCATCAAGTTGCCATCGGCACGGCCGATCGTGCCACCCAGCTCGTCGAAACTCGCTTCGACCGGCTCGGTGGCGGCGCCGTTGTACGTCATCACTGCCAGCACGATCATGCCGCGTCGTCTCTCCGCTGTGACCGGTGGCTGGTGCCACCGGTCGTTGGCCCCGCTTGGCCGCCCCGCCACGATGGCGCGCCACGCAGGCGTTCGCTTGTCATTGACTGTGGAGCATAGCGCGCCGACCGACCCTGCAACGTGCGCGACCGGTGGACAAGACGTTTCATCGTAGCGGCGACTATCGCAGGGGGTAGAAACGCCGCTCGACAGCGGCCAGCCGCATCGGCCAGTACACGCGTGAGCCATCGGGGCGTGCGCAGCGCAACACCGGCAGGCCGTCGGCGCCCAGGCATTCGAGCAGACGGCCGTCGGCCACCAGCCGCAACTGCAGGCTTTCGGGTGTGGGCAGTTCGGGCCGAATCGCCTTTTGCGCATGCAGTAACTGCACCCGAGCACGCCACCGTGCCAGGTCATCGGCCGCCGGCCGCCCATAAGCCAGGGCCAGTTCCTCGAAGCGCAGCTTGGCGATCACGACCATGTGCTCGGGGTCGCCGCGCGCAAGTGCGATTGCGACGTCCTGCAAGAAGGTGGCAGCAGAGCCGCGCAGGCTGTCGACCTCGGTGATCTTGGGCCCGTCCAGCCAGCGCCAGCGCGGAAAACGCACCGGGATGTCCAGCTCCTGCGACAACTGCACCGGCGGCCGGTAGACCTCGCCGTCGGGGCTGGCCCACACCACCTGACCGAGCAGTCGTGCCGTGGCGTCGTTGCCCAACTGGCCGACACGCGGCAGCAACAGGGCTGCATCGGCGCGCGCAGCGCCGTCCCCGATGGCCGGCGCCGGGGCCGCAGGCGTCGTCAAGGGCGGTGGTTCGACCACCAGCTCGAGCCGATTGGCGCCGGCAACGACAAATTCGTGCACGGGCACGCAACAGTCGCCACCGCCCTTGGGCGTGCGCGCGATCGGCAACCCGTTGAGCCAGGCCTCGGCAGCCACCCCCTTCGAGCGTACGCGCAGCACGAGCAGGCGGTCCATCAGGCCACACTCCAGTCGAGCAAGGACACGCTGCCGAGCAAGGCCATGTGGCTCTCGGAGCAGCCGAGCAGTGGGTCGTGCACGACCACGCGGGTGGCCACCGGCTCAAGTGCCAGGGTGGCAAACCATTCCCAGGCACCGCCACGGCTGGGGCTGATACGCAGGCCCAGGCTACCCGTCAGCGCGCCGCTGCAGGGGCCGACTTCACGGAAGACGATGCCGTTGTCGTCGGCCACCGGGTCGTATTCGAGCTGGACCGGCCAGCGCCACTTCAATTGCGCTGCCTCCATCGCCGTGTAGAGCGGCACGTCAGTCTGCAGTCGTTCGATCAGCGTCTGCAGCCGGGCCTGGCCTTCGATGCGCAGGCGCAGCCGCGCCTTGGCGCCGGCGAATTCGACCAGACCCCCCAGCTGCAATTCGCAACTGGACTGCCAGTCGAGATCGGCAACGACGCGCTGCACCGGCGGCGAAGCCAGCCCGCGCGGGCCTTCGCGCCAGCCCCAGGTCAGCGCCGCCTTGCCGTCGAAGAGGCCGATCTCGGCTTGCAGCGTCGGTTCCTGTACCAGCGGCTGCCAGGCTTTCAACAAGTCCTGCAGGCCCTTGCCCAGGGCGTCACGCAAGTCCTCGTCGAAACCGCGTTGCCAGGCCTCGGCAGGACAGGTGTCGCCGTCACGCTCGAAGCTGATGCGTGTAGGTTTGACCGCCGGTGGATTCGACTTGGCGTCGGGCAAGGCATAGCCCAGCAGGGCTTGGCGTTGCTGGCTGACCAGGCACTGCTGCGCAACATAGGCCCAGACCTGCAAGGCGATGCCCCCGAGCGGCACCCCTTCGTCACGCACCCCGCAGCTGTGCACTTGAAGCAGGCAAATGTCGGGCTCGGTCTCCTGCAACAGCCCCGGCAGCTCGTGACCGACAAACGAGGCGACCGGCCAGCCCGGGGCTCGCGCGGCCTCGTCCTTCCAATGCTCAGGCTCCCGGCCCCCCTGCCACGTCACGGCAGGGTGCAAGCCGAGCTCGCATCGGGCGTGATAGACCGTGCGCACCTGCAGGCGGACCGGCTCCGCATCGCCGGCCGCGCGCGTCAGCACCGTGATGCGGTCAGGCGCCGGGTGCCGCGCGTCGACGCGAACCGGCGTCGGCGGCTGCACCGCCATGCGCTGCCACTGACCGCCCTGCAGGCGGTACTCCTGCCGAAAGGCGGTGTCGAGCAGCCGCACTTCTGCGGCCTCGAGATCACAGGCACTGCGGCGCAGGCGGTGTGCAAGGCCGCGCCGGGGGCGACCCCCAGGCGGACGCTGCGGCTCGTCGAAGCGGTCGAGCAACACGCTGTCGTTGTCCAGCAGACGCTGCGCCTGGGCGTCCCCGTCTGCGCCGCGGCGACGCAGGTTGGCTGCAGCCTGCACCACCAACTGATGCAACTTGACCCAGAGGTCCAGCTTGTCGTTGAGCAGGATCGCCAGCGCCCATTCGTTGTCGGCCCGGGTTTCGAAACCCGGGCCGAGCGCCAGGCACAGATTGGCAAATCGAGCACCCTGCAGTCCGTTGGCAAATCCATGCTGGGCCGACTTTTCGTCGATCGACTGCAGCAGCGCCGTGCGCCGATCACCGAGCCGCGATGCAAGCGCCTGCCAGCGCTGCTGCATGAAGTCGTCGAGCGAGAACGCAGGGATGTCGGCCATTGGCACTTTGGAGGTCAGCTACAGTTCGCAGCAAACGCGAAAACGGGCGAGGTTCAGGCGGCCGGGGTC
>JANOJJ010000446.1:0-3424 GCA_031408155.1 Rubrivivax sp. | reverse complement strand
GGTTCCTGGGCTGGTGCGCCACGATGAAGGACCTGCGCGCGCTGGTCAACAAGGATGCCGCCCGCGCCAGCGAACTCGGCGACGTGCTGCCGGGGGTGAACAAGCGCCGCGACGCGCTGGAAATCGACCAGTTGAAGGCGTGGTTTGCCGGCACCGACAAACTGCAGAGCCGCGCCGCCCGGGCCTTGCTGCAGGCCCTGGTGCTGACCGGCGCCCGCCGCGAGGAAATGGGCGGGCTGCGCTGGGCCAATGTCGACTTCCAGTGGAACAAGCTCACCATCGCCGACAAGGTCGAAGCAACCCGGGTGATTCCGCTGACGCCCTACATGGCGCACCTGCTGGACAGCCTGCCCCGATTCAACGAGTACGTGGTCGCCCGCGTGCGCGTGACGTAGGGGCCCAACGGCGCGCCGCCCGCGTGGGTGCAGGCCAGCGCATCGGGCCGCATCGCCGAGCCGCGCGCCCCCCACGCCGACGTGCTGGCCGACGCGGGAATACCTCACGTTTCGATCCACGGGTTGCGCCGCACGTTTTCGCTGCTGGGCGAAGCGGCGGGCGCCCCAGCCGGCGCCATTGCCCAGGTGATGGGTCACAAGCCGAGCGCCATCGCCGAAGGCTACCGGCCACGTTCCATCGACGCGCTGCGCCCCTACCTGGCGCAGATTGAGCAGTTCATCCTCAGCAAGGCCGGCATCGCTTTCGACCCGGCGACCGCGGCGCCCCGTGGCTTGCGCGTTGTGGGTTGAAGCCCGCGAGACTGTAACGCATAATCCACAGACCAGATGCACGATATCCAGACCTACCAGGCGCCGGACGGGAGCGAGCCATACGCCGACTGGCTGGCTCGATTGACAGATAGACAGGCCAGGGCGCGTGTGCTGGTCAGAGTGCTGCGGATGGCCGCGGGCAACTTCGGCGACTGCAAGCCGCTGGACGGTGGCGTGTGGGAGTTGCGGATCGACTGGGGGCCTGGCTACCGCGTCTATTACGCGACGGCCGGCCGCCGGGTTGTGCTGCTGCTGGTCGGTGGCGACAAGCGGCGCCAGCGCGCCGACATCTCCGCAGCACTGAAGTACTGGCAAGACTGGCAACGAAGGAACCCATCATGAAAGCATCCCGCCCGCACGATGAGACTGTGGTTGACATGCTCAAGACCGACCCTGATTTTGCCGCCGTGTACCTGGCTGCTGCGCTGGAAGAGGCCGAGCAACCCGGGGGGCAAACTGCCCTCCTGGCCGCGCTGCGCCACATCGCAGAAGCCCAGGGCATCGCCAGCGTCGCCGAGCGTGCTGGCATCCCGCGTGAAAGCGTGTATCGCGCCCTGTCGCCGCGTGGCAATCCGACCCTGAAAACCTTGCTGGCGCTGCTGAGTGCGACCGGGCTGCGGCTGGGGGTTCAAGGCTAGCCAAGAGGGAAGCCTGACCTTCACGTTCGACGGTCACCGATGCCGTGCTGCTGGACTACCTCGACTACGACTGAAACCGAAAGAGCCCGCGATGGCCCGTATGTTCAACCCGCCGCACCCCGGCCTGACCCTGCGCGATGACGTGCTGCCCGCGCTGGGCTTGAACGTGACGCAGGCCGCCGAGCAACTGGGCGTGTCGCGCGTGGCCCTGTCGCGCGTGCTGAACGGCCGCGCCGCCATCTCGCCTGAAATGGCCCTGCGGATTGAAGCGTGGCTGGGCGTCAAGCGCGGCGGCGAAGCCCGGCTGTGGCTGGCCGAACAGAGCGCCTATGACGTGTGGCAAGCCCAGGAACGGTTCAAGACGGCACCGATGCGGGTCCAGCCCGCGCCTGCGGCCGCCTGAGTGTTTCGCCCCAGCTAGGCAAGCTAGGCCCGGCCGCAAACCGAGCCGAACGCCACGGGCCCCCGACGTGGCTTGCTGGGGCGCCTTCATCGGGTGCATCGGGGATGCAGCAATGGGACCGAGGAAATATTCACGGGCGACGCTGGAGTTGCTGTGCTGGCCTGACGGCATCAATGACAGGCTACCGTGGCACGAATTGAAGGAGACGGGCCTCTATTTGGCCGATGAACCATTTCGCAGTTGGGCGAGGCGGGGCATCTTCGACTCGCCCGAGCGGGAAGTCGTCGAGTGGCACCCACGCAGGGACCCGGAACTGCCGGCCTTACCTCTGCCCTTTAGTGCCCGCGAACTTGCCGCGTTCTTTCTGGCCGGCGGTGGCACCTTCCTGCTTGAGCCGTTTGAGAACGATGATGTACCTGACGAGGAAGCAATGGCGCTTCTTGGAGAGAACGGCGACGCTGCCCGTGAGGTGCTGAGAGAGGCGTGCCGACTGCGCAAGAAGGCCGTCGATAGGTTCGGCCACTCCTCGGAGGGAACGAGGCACGCTGCGGAGTGGCTGCTGGACGGGGCGGGTGCGCCGACCGAGCCCCAGGCCGAGCCGGTGGCCGCAGAGCCGGTGCAATCGCCCGAGCGAACGCTGAAGACTGGCGCACTCGCCGATGCCTTCAATGGAATCATGGGCGTGTCTGCCCAGCAGTGGCGCAACCGACTGGGCGACCTGAAACACCATTTATGGCTGACGCCCGCCCGCGCGACCACTGCCGCCGCGCCGACCCCCGCGACGTGGTGGCCGCTCAAGTTCGCTGAATTGCTGCTGGAACGTGAGGCGAGTGCAGAGAGCTTGAATCGTGCATTCCTGACCGTGCTGTGTTGAAGCCCTGGCTGCACCGCTGGCAAGAGGCGAGACGCGAGCGAAACGCCCTCGGACAGTAGTCAACGGCGGGAAATTGCCCGCTATACCAGCAGCGCATACCGGCAAGTTATGTCGGCAAGCGTTGCACCCACGAGGGAAGCGACGCGCCGATATACCGAGTCCATACCGGCAAAGCGTGCCGGTTTTCAGTGTTCGGGCCGAGCCTGGCAGTCGCTGGGTGACGGAGCCCCCGAATTGCAAACCGCAACGCATCCGAGCGCCGCGACGCTCGCTCACTGGGAGAAGAAGGCGACCGCCTTCGTCGCCCTCGCTGCTGAAACCCGCACCGCCGTCGATACGGCGACCGCTGCCTACCACCTGAGCCGCAAGCCGCAAACACTGCGCGGCTGGGCATGCCACGAGGACGGGCCCATTCGCCCGATGCGCCTACATGGCCGCCTAGCTTGGCGTACCGATGACCTGCGCGCCTTGTTGGGTGTGGCCTGATGCCCGCCGCCAAATGCGACAACGCCCCGGTGGTGCGGGGCGTGTGTCTGGACCAATCGACAGAGAACGGATCAGAGTTTAGGCCCTGCGCTGACCTGCACGCGGTAGCCGCTTTCCTGCGCCAGGTGGGAGGGCTGCGCGATGCATAACGGCCACGATCACGACCGCGCCCTGAGCGCGCTGCGCCACTTGGACCCAGGGGGCAGCCGGGAGGATTGGCACCGCAAAGGCTGTGCCGCCATCGCTGCCGGGCTGA
>JANOJJ010000066.1:0-5979 GCA_031408155.1 Rubrivivax sp. | reverse complement strand
ATGCGTCTGACGCGATGGTCGTGACGATGCTGATCCACCTGTTGCGTTATTTCGCGTTCGACCGCCTGCGCGGCTTTCGCTGGTTTTCGTGGATCACCGGGGTGGTGCTGATCGCGCTGGTCTTCGCGGCCGGTGTCAACGGCTACATGCTGCCGTGGGACCAACTGGCCCAGTTCGTCACCGTCGCCAGCTTCGAATGGCTGGATTGGTTGCCCGGTTTCGGCGGCACGCTGATCCGCAACTTCATCTACCCGAGCAGCGTCGGCGATCGGTTGTTCTCGCTGCTGGTGTTCATCCACATCGGCGTGCCGCTGCTCACACTGCTGCTGATGTGGGTGCACGTGCAGCGCGTGCCCAAGGCCGGCACGCAGCCACCGCGGCCGATTGCGCTCAGTGTCCTGGCCATGCTGCTGCTGCTGGCCGCCGTGTTGCCGGTCGCCAGCCAGGGCGGCCCGGCGCGGCTGGACCTGGCGCCAACGGCGCTGCAACTCGACTGGTTCCTGCTCGCGCTGTATCCGCTGATCTACATCGGGTCCGCGGGCGCACTGTGGGCCGCGGTGCTGGGCGGCACCGTGCTCTTGCTGGCACTGCCGTGGCTGCCCTGGCGAGGCTTGGGCGGCGCCGCCAAGGTCCTGCAGTTGACCGTGCACCCGGGGTCGACGCAGGTGCCGGTGCGGCGCGGCGAAACGCTGCTCGAAGCCGGGCTACGCGCCGAGATTGCACTGCCGTACGACTGCCGCAGCGGCGGCTGCGGACGGTGCCTGTGCACCGTGCTCAACGGCCGCATCGACCCGGGCGCCTTCCAGCCGGCCGTGCTGACCGAGGCCATGCGTGCGCGCGGCCAGGCCTTGATGTGCTGCGCGGTGCCGCTGGAGGACGTGGAGATCGAGGTTGAGTCGCTGGCCGCGCCGGTGGCCGTTGCGAACCAATTCACCGGCCGCGTCGTGCGCATGGAGCGGCTGTCGGCCGACGTGATGCGATTGCTGGTCGCGCCAGACGACAACCGGCAGGTCGAATTCGAGGCCGGGCAATACCTCAACGTCGTACTCGACGATGGCCAGCGCCGTGCCTTCTCGTTTGCCAACGCGCCGCACGACAACGCCTGGATCGAGTTCCATCTGCGCCTGATTCCCGGCGGCCGCTTCACAACCCATGTCTTCACCGGCATGAAGGCAGGCGACAGCCTGCGCCTGGAAGGCCCGTTCGGCCGCTTCACGTTGCACGAAGGGATGCGCCCGATCCTGTTCATCGCTGGCGCCACCGGCTTCGCGCCGATCAAGAGCATCGTCGAAGACGCCTTCCATCGCGGCATCGCGCGGCCGATGCAGTTGTACTGGGGCGTGCGCCAGGTCGAGGATCTGTACCTGCTGGCACTGGCCGAGCGCTGGCAGCACGAGCACGCCAACTTCAGCGTGGTGCCCGTGTTGTCGGCTGGCGGGCCCGGTGATGGCTGGGCGGGTCGGCGCGGCCTGGTGCACGAGGTGATGCTCGCCGACCATCCCGACCTCAGCGGCCACGAGGTCTATGCCTGCGGCTCGGTGAAGATGGTCGAGGCCGCCGTGCCCGCGTTTCTGGCACAAGGACTGGGCGAGGGGTTCTGCTTTTCCGATGCGTTCCTGCCCGCCGCTGCGACCCAGGGCCGTTGAATCGCTCGACCCCTCTCGCGCTCGCGGTGCCGTCGAGCGGCCGGGCGCGTGCTGCCGGCTTGTCGCGCCTTGACGGGACCCTGTGCCCGTCAGGGGCGCTGCGCCTGGCCTGACAAGCGCCGCAGCGGCGGCTCAAAATACACCACCCCGGCGGCCCCTGCCGGAGGAGCCGCGCCGTGGCACGTCCAATCCTGCTGCTGTCCGTCTGCCTGAGCCTGGCCCTTGCAACGGCCGGCGCGGCGCCGCCGCCCGGCCGCGTACAGGCCCTGCGTGCGCTGACCCATCCGCATGCCCCCGAACGTGCCGCCGCCGTCGCTCGGCTGGCCGGGGTGGGCACCATGGCCGACACCCGGCGTGTGGCCGAACGCCTGCGTGACGACGACGAGGGCGTGCGCGAACTGGCCAGCACGGCGCTGTGGATGATGTGGAGCCGCTCGGGCGATCGTGCGGTCGACCGCCTGTTCGCACGCGGCGTCGAGCAGATGAGCCAGGGCGACCTGAATGGCGCGCAAGCCACGTTCAGCCGCGTGGTGCAGCGCAAGCCGGCCTTTGCCGAAGGCTGGAACAAGCGCGCCACGGTGAACTACCTGATGGGCAACGACGTCGAGTCACTGAAAGACTGTGACGAGGTCCTCAAGCGCAATCCGCTGCACTTCGGTGCGCTGTCAGGCATGGCGCAAATCCACCTGCGCCGCGGCGATGCCGAACAGGCGCTGCGGGCCTACGAACGCGCGCTGCAGGCCAACCCCAATCTCGATGGCGGGCCGCAGATGCTGGAGATGCTCGAAGGCGCGGTGCGCCGCCAGCGTGGCGAGCGGACCTGAGCGGCTGAGAGCATGGGACACTGGCGCAATGAACACCATCGCCTCCACCGCTGACCTGCCGGCGCTGCCGACCGACGTCGTCCAGGCCTTGTCCGCCGTTACCACCGCCACCCTGACCACGGTGCTGCTGAAGAAGGGCCTGCGCAATTGCTGGATCCGTCATGCGCGGCCCTTGCGCGCCGACCAGCCGCGCGTGGTGGGCCGCGCCTTCACGCTGCGCTTCGTGCCGATGCGCGAAGACCTGTCCACGCCGGCCAGCTGGGGCAACCCGATCAGCACGCGCGCCGCGATCGAAGCCATGCCCGCCGGCTGCGTGGCCGTGGTCGACGCGATGGGCGTCACCGACGCCGGCATCTTCGGCGACATCCTGTGCGCGCGCATGGCGCGGCGTGGCGTGGCCGCGCTGCTGACCGACGGCGTGGTGCGCGACCTGGCTGGCGTGCTGTCCACCGGCCTGCCGGTCTGGTGCCAGGGCAGCGCGGCACCGGCCTCGGTGGCCGGCCTGACCTTCGTCGGCTGGCAACAGCCGGTGGGCTGCGGCGGGGTTGCGGTGTTCCCGGGCGACGTGGTCGTGATCGACGGCGATGGTGCGGTGCTGATTCCGCAGGCGCTGCTCGACGCGGTGGTGGGCGCCGCGGTCGAGCAGGAGCGGCTCGAGGGCTGGATCATGCGCGAGGTCGAAGCCGGCAGCGCGCTGCCCGGCCTGTACCCGCCGAATGCCCAGACCCAGGCCCGCTACGAGGCCTGGGTGAAGAACAGCGCGACCTAGACTTCGGTTCACCCCGCCAGCAACGGCCGCGCGAGGCGCGCGTCAATCTGTTGTAATTGCAACTGTTGTAGCTGCAGGCATAGTCATGACACCGACCGCTTCCCCCACCGCACCCTCGCGCCCGTTCCCGCTGGCCTGGGTGCTGCTGGCCGCCGCCGGCACCTTCGCGCTGACGATGGGCGCGCGGCAGTCGATGGGGCTGTTCCTCGGCCCGATCAACAGCGCCACCGGCCTGGGCCTGGCCAGCATCAGCCTGGCGTTCGCCTTCGGCCAGCTGTGGTGGGGCCTGACGCAGCCCGTCGCCGGCATCGTGGCCGACCGCATCGGCGCCGGCCGCGTGCTGATCGTCGGCGTGCTGCTGGTGGCGCTGGGCACCGCGCTGATCCCCTTCATGACGACCACATTCGGCCTCGTGCTGGCGATCGGCGTGCTGTCGGCCGGTGGTGCCGGCATGGCGGGGCCGGCGGTGCTTATGTCTGCGACCACACGCCTGGTGCGGCCCGAGAAACGCGGCATGGCCACCGGCATCGTCAACGCCGGTGGGTCGTTCGGGCAGTTCGTCTTCGCGCCGATCGCCCAGAGCATCAGCGCGGCGGCGGGCTGGGCCATGGCCTTGCAGAGCCTGGCCGTGATGACTCTGCTGGCCTTGCCCGCGGCCTGGGTGCTGCGCGGCAACTCGAAGGCCCTGGCGGCGGCCCAACCCGGTGGCGCCGAGAGCACCCGCCAGGTGCTCCGGCGCGCGCTGGCCGACCGCAGCTATCGGCTGCTGGCCGCGGGCTTCTTCGTCTGCGGCTTTCATGTCGCCTTTCTGGCCACCCACCTGCCCGGCGTGGTGGCCAGCTGCCAATTGCCGCCCGCGGTGGGCGCCTGGTCGCTGGCGATGCTGGGCCTGTTCAACATCATCGGTAGTCTTGGCATTGGCTGGGCGATCGGGTATCGCGGCGGCTGGTGGCGCCTGAAGTCGATGCTGTCGCTGATCTACGCCATCCGGGGTGTGGCGGTGCTGGTGTTCGTGCTCGCGCCCAAGTCCACCGCGGTGATGCTGAGCTTCGCCGCGGTGATGGGCCTGACCTTCCTGTCGACCGTGCCGCCCACTGCTGGCCTGGTGGCGCGCTTCTTCGGCCCGGCACATATGGCCACGCTGTTCGGCGTCGTGATGCTGACGCACCAGATCGGCGGCTTCCTGGGCGCGTACCTGGGCGGCGTGGTCTTCCAGTCGACCGGCAACTACGACTGGATGTGGGCGATCGACATCGCGTTGGCCGTCGGTGCGGCGCTGATCCATCTGCCGATCCGCGAGGCTACGCCCGTCGGGCTGGCGGCGGCGCGGGCGGTCTGATTGCGACCGACCGGCGCGGCCCGCAGGCGCAGGAACGCCTTCGCCCGTGCGTCTGTCGGCCCGGCGCCACAGCATGTTTGCGGCGACCGTCACGCCGCTATGCTGCCCATCGCCGTTGCCCTGCATGGCGGCCGCCAGCAGCGGGAGCATGATGTCATGACTCGAATCAAGTGGCGAACCGACCCACCGCGCAGCCGGCCTGCGCGATGGGTGTCTGGCTACAAGGGCGCGCCGGGCCTTGGCCGGCCGGGCTTGCCCAGGGTTGGCTCAGGGTCCTCGGCTAGCGCTTTCGGTGTCCTTGAAAGGGCGATCTGACATGGTTGATCTGGCTTGGCTGCTCGCGCCGCTGGCGCTGGTCGCGCTGTGGTGGTGGTCGCGCCGCCGCGGCCCGCCGCGCCGGCCGCCGGAGTCCGAGCAAGGCGAGGTGTCGACCCAGCTGCGATTCGATCCGCTGACAGCCGCACCCGAAAGCCGCTCCGATGGCGCGCGTGCCGACACGCCCACGGTCAGCGCAGCCGAGACGGCAGCCGCCGAGGCCGCCGACGCGGCACTGCGAGAAGCCCAAGACAGCGCTCGCCGGGAAACGGCAGCGCGCGAAGCGGCTGAGCGCACGGCCGCTGCCCGGGCTGCGGCCGATCGCGAGGCCGCGCAACGCGCCGCCGCCGATCGGCTGGCGGCGATCGAAGCGGCTCGGCTGACGGCCGAACGAGTGGCCGCCGACGCCCAGAGGCGGGCAGCCGAACGACAGGCCGAGCTGTTTCGCCAGGCTGAAGTCGAGCGGCATGCAGCAGCTGAGCGCCAGCAGGCCGCACGCCGCGAGGCCGAAGCCGCACAGCTCGAGGCCCGACGCCAAGCCCAGGCGCAAGCCCAGGCAGCGGCCCGTGCCGAAGCCGAGCGCCGCGAGGCCGAGCGCGCGCAAGCGGCGCGGGTCGACGCCGAACGACGCGCTGCCGAAGCCGAGCGGCAGCGCGTCGCGGCCGCGGCGGTCGCAAGCCCGCCGGCAGCACTGCCGGCTGCGCGCCGCGCCGATCAAACCCTGGTCATGGTGGTCGACGATTCCAAGGTCGTGCGCGTCAAGACCAGCCGGCTGCTGGCGGCGCACCAGTTTCGCGTCGTCCTGGCCGAAGACGGTCAGGCGGCTTTGGCGGTGATCGCGCGCGAGCGGCCGCAGGTGCTGATCACCGATGTCGAAATGCCCGGCATGGACGGCATGTCGCTCACCCGCGCGGTGCGCGCCGACACCCGTACGGCGGCCTTGCCGGTGGTGATGATCACCTCGGCCGACGACCGGCTGAAGGACGAGGCCGCCGCCGCCGGCGTGACGGTTCTGATGGGCAAGCCCTTCACCGACGACGAACTGGTCGGCCATGTAGCCCGGCTGGCGGGCGTGACGCTGGACGT
>JANOJJ010000374.1:0-11175 GCA_031408155.1 Rubrivivax sp. | reverse complement strand
GTTGCTCACCGGGTCGAAGGCGGCGTGCGTGCCGCCAAAGGCCTCGTACTTGTCATCGTGCACGCGGGTAAGCACCAGCATCAGGCCCTGGGCGCCGACCGGGCTCTGGGCGAACGGGTTGAAACTCGACTCGATGGCCATGATGGCCAGGATCAAGGTCGGGTCGAGCGCCGCGCGCTGGCCGATCTGCCAGGCCTCCAGCACCAGCCGGGCGATCGGTTCGGGCGCCACCTTGTAGCGGCGTGAGATCCACTGCGCCACCGCGGCCTGCTGGCGGCTGAGCTGACGCGGATCGATGGCGGTGGCGCGCGCCACCGCGTCCTGTTCGGCCAGGCCCGCCAACAGGTCGCCTGACTCGAGTGCACGCGCCAGATGGCGGCCTTGCAGCCATTCGAGCGCTTTGCCTTCGGCCTGCTGCCGGATGTGCGCCTGGCCGGCCGCGAACACGCTGACGGCCACCACCGCCAGACCCAGCATGGCCAGCGTGTTGTGACTGAGTTCGAGCAATCCATGACCGACGTCGCGTGTGAACACACCCAACGATCGAGCGGTTGCGCACTGCGTGCGGCGGAGCACTTCGATGACTTTCATGCCACTCCTTTCAGGGCCGCTGCACGGCACCGGTGCGTGACCGGCCGCATCCATTTCGACGGCGATAATGAGGCGCAGCTCAGTGGCTTCGCATGAGTTGGACGTTGCTGCGGGACGCGGATCCCGCGGGCGTTGACAGTCCGAACAGTGCAGACCAGGGTTAACCCTGGGTTTGACTTCGGCCGGATTCTAGGAACCGGTTCATAACCGGTCAAGCATATGAAATTTGAAGTTAATTACAAATCGGTATGAACTACCGAGACCTGCGAGACTTTCTGGCCCAGTTGGAGCAAGGCGGGCAGTTGCGAAAAGTGGCCGAACCAGTGTCACCGCGGCTGGAAATGACAGCCATTGGCGACCAGTTGCTGCGTGCCAGCGGACCGGCGGTGCTGTTTACCCAGCCGGTGGGGCACCGTATGCCGGTGCTGATTAATCTGTTCGGCACCCCTGAACGAGTGGCTATGGGCATGGGCGCGTCGTCGGCGCTCGAGTTGCGTGATGTCGGGCGCCTGCTGGCGGCACTGAAAGAACCCGATCCGCCGCGCCGCCTGCAGGACGCCGGCAAGCTGTGGACGATGGCCAAGGCGGTGTGGGACATGAAACCCGCTGTCGTACGCAAGGCGCCGTGCCAGCTGGAAGTGCTCGAAGGCGACGACGTCGATCTGGCCAGGCTGCCGGTGCAGACCTGCTGGCCGGACGATGCCGGCCCGCTGATCACCTGGGGCCTGGTGGTCACACGCGGCCCGCAAAACGTGGCCCGGCCGCGGCTGCGGCAGAACCTGGGGATCTACCGCCAGCAGGTCATCGGCCCCCGGCAGGTGATCATGCGCTGGCTGGCCCATCGTGGCGGCGCGCTCGATTTTCGCGAGTTTGCCCAGGCCAACCCTGGCCAGCCTTTTCCGATTGCGGTGGCGCTGGGCGCCGACCCTGCCACCATCCTGGGCGCCGTGACGCCGGTGCCCGACAGCCTGTCGGAATACCAGTTCGCCGGCCTGCTTCGTGGCAGCCGCACCGAGGTCGTCGACACGGCGGTCGGCCAAGGCAGCCTGCGGCTGCAGGTGCCGGCCAGCGCCGAGATCGTGCTCGAAGGACATATCCCGGCGGCTGCGGCGGGCTTCGAAGGTCGGTCGGCGCATGGCGTGCCGCTGGCCGAGCGCGGTGGCTACCTGCATGCGCTGGAGGGGCCATTCGGCGACCACACCGGCTACTACAACGAGCAGGACTGGTTCCCGGTCTTCCAGCTCGATCGCATCACGCACCGGCCGGACCCGATCTACCACTCGACCCACACCGGCAAGCCGCCCGACGAGCCTGCGGTGCTGGGCGTGGCGCTGAACGAAGTGTTCGTGCCGATCCTGCAGAAGCAGTTTCCGGAGATCACCGACTTCTACCTGCCACCTGAAGGCTGCAGCTACCGCCTGGCCGTGATCGCCATCCGCAAGAGCTACCCCGGCCATGCCAAGCGGGTGATGTTCGGACTGTGGAGTTTCTTGCGCCAGTTCATGTACACCAAGTTCATCGTCGTGACCGACGAGGATGTGAACATCCGTGACTGGAAGGAAGTAGTCTGGGCCATCACCACGCGCATGGACCCGGTACGCGACACCACGCTGGTGGAGCACACGCCGATCGACTACCTCGACTTCGCGTCACCAGTCAGCGGCCTGGGCGGCAAGATGGGATTGGACGCCACCAACAAGTGGCCCGGCGAGACCAGCCGTCAATGGGGCCGCCCGATCCGCATGGACGAAGCGACCGAACGCAGGGCGATGGCCTTGGTGGCGCGGCTGCTGGACAAGGCCTGAAGAACACTTTCAGAAGCCCGTGCGGCATAGCGATTGCCGATTGCGCGTCCGCCGCCCAAGGCATAGTCTTCAGACACCTGCACTGCAGGCACATCCGATGGCGCAGTCCCTGCGCATCAGGAGCCCCGGACCCCTTAACTCCGGAGCTCCAACGGTGATTTAGGTCACCCGCCCCTCCGGGCTTCGGCCTGGGGGGGTTTCGCTTTTTGGGCTGCTGAATCAGCCGATGCCGAACTCACGTGCCAGCAGCGCATACGAGTGGCGGCGCACCATCGGGTCGTGGGCCCAGGTGTTGACCACGATCTCGGCCAGGCAAAGCTGACCCGCCAGCGCGCGGATCTGGTCGGCCACCGGCGCAGCGGCGCCGACGAAGGCTCGGCGGCGCATCGGTGCCAGATGGGCGACTTCGTCGGCCGTGAAGCCACGCGCGGCGATGTCTTCGGGCCGCTGCAGCGGCCCCAGCACACCGCGCTGACGATCGATGCGCCAGCGGTCGCGGCTAGACGCGTGGTGCTTGGCGTCGGCATCGCTGTCGGCGACCAGGGCCCAGATGCAGATCGTCGCCTGCGGCTGGGGGTGGCGGTCACTGCCCTTGTAGAGCTGGCGGTACAGCGCCAACGCTTGCTCCACGCCCTGGCCGTCCATGAAGAAGTAGGCGAATGCATAGGGCAGCCCGAAATGCGCCGCCAGTTGCGCGCCATAGTCGGAGCTGCCCAGGATCCACACCTCCGGTGCCCGCTCGAAGCCCTGCTCGGACCCTTGCGGCGCCAGTGGGTGCGCCACTGCGCCCAGGTGGCGCTGGCCGCGCGTCCAGGCGATCAGGTCGCGCACCTGCTCGGGGAAGGCCTCGGCGGCATGCGACGCGTTCGGGTTGAGCAGCGTCGCCGTGCGCATGTCGGAGCCTGGCGCACGCCCGACGCCGAGGTCGATGCGGCCGGGCGCCAGCGCATCAAGCACACGGAACTGCTCGCCGACCTTGAAGGCCGAGTAGTGCGGCAGCATCACGCCCGCGCTGCCCAGCCGGATGCGCTGGGTGCGCGTGGCGATGGCCGCCAGCACGATCTCGGGCGCGCTGCCCACGATGGTCGGCAAGCCATGATGCTCGCTGACCCAGAAGCGGTGGTAGCCCAGCGCTTCGATATAACTGGCCAGCTCGACGGTATCGCGCAGCGCGTGGTCTTCGCCGCGGCCGGCGCAAGCGATGGATTGATCGAGGACCGACAGCGTGAGGTTCATCGGCGCAGTGTGCCGCAGCGCGTGCCGCGCTTACCGGTTGTCGGCCTTGATCATGTCGGCCGCCTTCTCGGCGATCATGATCGTCGGCGCGTTGGTGTTGCCGCTGATCAGGCGCGGCATGATCGACGCGTCCACCACGCGCAGGCCGTGCAGGCCATGCACGCGCAGCCGCTCGTCGACCACGTCGAGCGGCCCGTTGCCCATGCGGCAACTGCCCACCGGGTGGTACTCGGTATCGGCCTGGTCGCGAATGAAGGTCTCGATCTGCGCATCGGTCTGCGCGGCGGCCAGATCCGGCAGTTCGTGGCCGCCGAATGCGGCCAGCGCTGGCTGCCGCAGGATTTGCCGCAACTGCTTGAAGCCGCGAATCATGGTCTCCATGTCGGTGCGTTCGCCGAAGAAGTTGGGGTCGATCAAGGGTGCCGCCGTCGGCTCGGCACTGGCCAGCTTGATGCTGCCGCGGCTCAATGGGCGCAGCAGGCACACATGACACGAGTAGCCATGGCCGAACACGGTCTTGCGAGCGTGATCGAGCAGCTTGGCGATGATGAAGTGCAACTGCAGATCAGGTAGCGGCTCCTCGGGCCGGCTCTTGATGAATCCACCGGCTTCGGCGATGTTGGTCGTCAGCATTCCGGTGCGCTTGCGGCGCCACTCGAAGATGCCCTTGACGGCCCTCAGCGCCACGCCAGGCGAATAGCCAAGGGTTTCGGTCAGTTGCGGTGCGCTGACCACCTGCACCACGTTGATGTGGTCGTGCAAGTGCTGGCCCACGCCGGGCAGGTCGTGATGGACCGGCAAACCGTGTTGCCGCAGGTGGGCGCCCGGGCCGATGCCCGACAGCATCAACACCTGCGGCGCCTGCAGCGCGCCGGCACTGAGCAGCACTTCGCGACTGGCCTCGAGGTGCTGCAATTGCCCGCCAACGCGAACTTCCACGCCCACCGCGCGCTGGCCATCGAGCACGATGCGCGTGGCGACGGCGTCGGTCATGACCAACAGGTTCGGCCGCTTCAGGTTCGGTGTCAGATAGGCCTTGGCGGCACTGCAGCGCTCGCCCCCTTTTTGCGTCACCTGGTACAGCCCGACGCCTTCTTGCTGTTCACCGTTGAAGTCGCCGTTCAACCGGTAGCCGGCTTGCTGTGCGGCCTGGACGAACAGTGAAGCCGAGCGGTTCACCTGTTGCAGGTCCATCACGTTGAGCGGACCTCCCAGCGCATGAAACGCATCGGCACCGCGCTCGTTGTTTTCAGCCTTCAGGAAGTACGGCAGTACGTCGTTCCAGCCCCAACCCGGATTGCCTGACGCGGCCCAATGCTCGTAGTCCTCACGCTGGCCGCGGATGTAGATCATCGCGTTGATGGAACTGGAGCCACCCAGCCCCCTGCCGCGCGGCTGGTAGCCCACCCGACCGTTCAGCCCCGGCTGAGGCACGGTGTCGAATGCCCAGTTGATCCGGCGGTTCTTCACCCCGGCCACAAAGCCGGCAGGGCAGTGAATCAGCACACTCTTGTCAGCAGATCCGGCCTCGAGCAGGCAGACCTTGACGGCGGGGTCTTCGCTCAGCCGTCCAGCCAGTACGCAGCCGGCCGAGCCGGCACCGATGATGATGTAGTCGAACATGTGGCGGGTCGATCCTGCCCCGTCTCGGAATGCAGGGCCTTGAAAGCCATCATAGTCACGCCACCGGCGTGCAATAGCGGGGTGGCGCTCTAATCGGCGAGTGCCTTTTCGGCGGTCGACAGTTCGATCGGCAGGCCGTGCGGCGTACGCTCGGCAGCGGCTTGCCAGGCGCACTCGAGCGCGTGCAGGCGGTCGACGTCGGCCAGGCCCTTCGCTATGACCAGGCGCTCCAGTGCGTCGAGCCAGTGCTGGTAGTACGTGTCGCCGCTGTCAGGGTCGCCTGCGGCCTGCGCTCGGCGGATGGCGGCGGTCAGCGCCGCAGCCCACTCGGTCCAGCTGAACGCCCCTCGTTCGTGCAGGGCCAGCGCCAGAGCAAAGGCCTGGGCCTCCCAGGGCGAGCGGAATATCAGGCCCTGCTCGTCCCGCGGCAGGCCTGGCAGGCCTGGCAGGTCGCAGGCACTGCGGGTCGTCATGGTTCGACCCCTTCGAGATAAGGCTCCCAGGCGTCGATCGACACCGAGCTGCCCGGCTCCGCGCTGACGCCCCACAATTCGCGCCCGTCGAAGACCACGTTGTATAGCCACTCCGGTCGATCGTCGAAAGGTTGCCCCGGGGCGGTGGCCGCATGGCGGTCGGCGAACACGTGGCAGCCATGGACCAAGCCGACCGTGCCGACCCGCCCGCGCACATAGCGTGGCAGGCGCGTGTGGCCGGCCGGGTGCATGTTGCGTGCGCGCACGCAGTCGCCGACCTGGAACCGGGCCGCTGTGCTGGCGCTGCGCGTCGTCGGGCTGCCGCGGGCCAGCGCCGCGTCGACCTCGTCGCGACGCAGCACACGCGCCAGCGGTTGCGGCGGCGCCAGCGATTCACCTCGCTGCAGTTCGGCCGCGCTGACCAGCCCGCGCTGCAGCATCAGCTTGTCCAGGCCGCGGATCCAGATCTCGTAGTAGCTCGACCCGAGGTAGGTGGCGCTCGGCAGGGTCTCGCGCGCCGAGCGTGAATGATCGATGTTCCATAACCCGCTGGCGCCCAGCGCCAGTGTCAGGCCGAGCGCGCGGCGTTCCCAGCTCGCGTGGAACAGCGGCTCGTTGGCTTCGGGCTGCACCGGGCCGAAACCCTGCAAGCCACCCATGTCGTGCACGCCGTTCATGCGCGCACCGCCTCGTCCGGGCGGCGCGCCAGGGCGGTGCCGATCATCGAGTCGCGGCTGACCAGCGAGGCGAGCTGCCCGGCGGTCCAACCGTCGGTGTCCGCCGGTCGCATCGGCACCACCAGGTAACGCACCTCGGCAGTCGAGTCCCAGACCTGCACCTGGGTGCCCGCGGGCAGCGTAACGCCGAAGTCGCGCAGCACCGCGCGCGGTTCGAGCACCGCTCGCGAGCGATAGGGTGCGGACTTGTACCAGACCGGCGGCAACCCGAGCACCGGCCAGGGGTAGCACGAGCACAGCGTGCAGACCACCATGTGATGCGTGTCGGGCGTGCTGAACAGGGCCACCATGTGCTCGCCCTGGCGGCCGACGTAGCCCAGGTCGGCGATCGCTGCGCTGGCGTCACGCGCCAGCCAGTCGGCGTAGGCCGGGTCGGTCCAGGCGCGGGCCACGACCCGGGCCCCGTTGTGCGGGCCGACATGGACCTCGTAGGTCTCGATCAATCGGTCCACCGCCGCCGGGTCGACGTAGCCCTTGGCCACCAGCAGGGTCTCGAGCGCGCGCACGCGCAGGTCCATCTGGCTCAGCTGCGAGTGGGCATCGTCGGGGTGATCGTGCTGATGGTCGTCACTCATGCATCGAGTGTAGGCCGGACCAACCGCGGCTCGCTATCATCCGCCGCCCGGCCCAGCGGCCGCGCAGGGAGATGTCGTGTTCAAGCGTTTCGAAGCGCTCGTGCCCCCCTATCCACAGGCCGAGCCACCTGCACTGCCCAGGACCTTCTTCGCCTTCCTGTGGGAGAACACGCGCGGCCTGCGCCCGCTGCTGCTGGTGCTGACGCTGCTGACCGCCGTCATCGGTGCTTTCGAGGCCTTGCTGTTCAGCATGATGGCCCATGTGGTCGACGTGCTGACCAAGGTGCCGCCGGCCGAGTTGTGGGCGCGCGAAGGGCAAACGCTGGCGCTGCTGGCCGCAGCGATGGTGGCCAGCGTGGGTGTGGCGGGCGTCTGGGCGCTGATCAAGTACCAGGCCGTGTTCGGCAACTTTCCGATGCGGCTGCGCTGGAACTTCCACCGTCTGATGCTGGGCCAGAGCATGTCCTTCTACCAGGACGAGTTCGCCGGCCGCATCGCCACCAAGGTGATGCAGACCGCGCTCGCGGTGCGCGACAGCTGGCTGATCTTTGCCGACATCCTGACCTATGTGCTGATCTACTTCGGCACCATGCTGGTGGTGGTGGGCGGCTTCGACCTGCGCGTGATGTTGCCCTTCATCGGCTGGCTGGTCTGCTACAGCCTGGCGCTGAAATACTTCGTGCCGCGCCTGGGCAAGGTGGCGCAGGCGCAGGCCGATGCGCGCTCGCTGATGACCGGCCGCGTGACCGATGCCTACACCAACATCGCCACTGTCAAGCTGTTCTCGCATTCGCATCGCGAGGCCGCCTTCGCGCGCGGCGCGATGGAAGAGTTCATGCAGACCGCGTACATCCAGATGCGGCTGGTCAGCGCGTTCGAGATCGTCAACCAGTTCCTGAGCGTGCTGCTGATCGGCGGCACCGCCGGCATGACGCTGTGGCTGTGGACCGGCGGCGCGGTGGGCGTGGGCGCGGTGGCGGCGGCCACCGCGATGGCGTTGCGGCTGAACGGCATCTCGCACTGGGTGATGTGGGAGCTGGCCTCGCTGTTCGAACATGTGGGCACGGTGCAGGATGGCATGGCCACGCTGTCGCGCGCCCGCTCGGTGGTCGACCAGCCCGACGCGCGGGCGCTGGTGGTGACGCGCGGCGAGGTCCGTTTCGAGCAGGTCAACTTCAGCTACGGCGGCAGCAAGAAGGTCGTTGACGAGCTGTCGCTGGTGATCCGTCCGGGCGAGAAGATCGGCCTGGTGGGCCGCTCGGGTGCGGGCAAGAGCACGGTGGTCAACCTGCTGCTGCGCCTGTACGACGTGCCCTCGGGCCGGATCCTGATCGATGGACAGGACATCGCCGGCGTGACGCAGGAAAGCCTGCGCCGGCAGGTCGGCATGGTCACGCAGGACACTTCGCTGCTGCACCGGTCGGTGCGCGACAACATCCTTTACGGGCGGCCCGACGCCGGTGACGCCGACATGCTGCGTGCCGCCGAGCGGGCCGAGGCGCACGACTTCATCGTTGGCCTGACCGACCCCAAGGGCCGCAAGGGCTACGACGCCCATGTCGGCGAGCGCGGCGTCAAGCTCTCGGGCGGCCAGCGCCAGCGCGTGGCGATCGCCCGCGTGATGCTCAAGGACGCGCCCGTTCTGCTGCTCGATGAAGCCACCAGCGCGCTCGACAGCGAGGTCGAAGCCGCGATCCAGACCAGCCTGTACCGACTGATGGAGGGCAAGACGGTGGTCGCGATCGCGCACCGGCTGTCGACCATCGCCGCGATGGACCGACTGGTGGTGATGGAGCATGGCCGCATCGTCGAGACCGGCGACCACAAAAGCCTGCTCGCCGCCGGCGGCATCTACGCGCGGCTGTGGGCGCACCAGATCGGCGGCTTCCTGGGTGACGAGCCCGACGACGGCCAGGCCGTCGCGGGGTTGGGGGCGTCGCAGGCGCAGCCGGGCTGACTAGCGCAGACTGTCGTAGACCGCCGTCTCGAAGGCGTAGTACAGCGGCAGCGCTTCCTTGTCGGCAAACGGGAAGATCTGCGTCAGGTAGACGCCGCCGACGCCGGTGACAGGGTCGATCCAGTAGTACGAGTTGGCCAGCCCCGCCCACATCAGCCCGCCGGCGGGGCGGCCGGTGAAGACCGCCTCGTGGTTGATCTGGAAGGCCAGGCTCCAGCTCTTGGCCACGCCGGGGAAGAACTCGGCATCGTTGGTCAGCGGGATCTCGGCCTTGAGCAGCGAGACCCGGTTGCTGCCCATGTGGTTGACGCCGAGCGACGCCACGGTCTCGGGCTTGAGCACCCGTTCACCGCCGAGCTGGCCGCCGTTGAGGATCATGCGCACGAACTTCAGGTAGTCGCCCGCGCTGCCGTACAGACCACCGCCACCCATCTCGAACTCGGGCTCCTGCGGGATCTCGAACGGGAACGGCGCGAGTTGGCCCTGCGCGTCACGAAGGTGGATGCCGGCCAGGCGCTGGCGCATGTCGGCGCTGATCCTGAATGCGGTGCTGCTCATGCCCAGCGGGCCGAGCAGGTTGTCGTGCAGAAATGCGCCGAGCGTCTGGCCGCTGGCCGCCTCGACCATCTTGCCGGCCCAGTCGATGTTGATGCCGTAGTCCCAGTTTTCGCCCGGATCGAACAGCAGCGGCGTCGTCAGCGCCTTGTTCTTGCACTCGGTCACGCCCGGGATCCCGAACGCAGCCTGCACCTTCTGGATGTCGGCGTTCCAGATCTCGTAACTGAACCCCGCGCTGTGGGTGAGCAGGTGGCGCAGCGTGATCGGCCGCCTCGGCGGACGCAACTGAGGCCGGCCGACGCTGTCGAAGCCGGTCAGCACCTGCGCCTCGGCGATCGCCGGCACCACCTTCGCGGCCGGGGCATCGAGGTCGAGCTTGCCGCGTTCGACCAGCTGCACGGCGGCCACCGAGGTCAGCGCCTTGGTCATCGAGGCGATCCAGCCCACGGTGTCGGCCGTCATCGCCGTGCCCTGGCCGAGCGCGCGAACGCCGAACGCGCCTTCGTAGAGGGTGCCTTCGCGGTTGGTGGCCATCGCCACCACGCCGGGTACCCGGCCTGCGACCACCGCGTCGCCGAGCAGCATGTCGGAGCGTTGCTTCAAGTCCATGGAAATCTCCTCGGATGATGTTCGACCACGCCGGTCGAGCCGACGACCCTAAACCGCATGCCGCTGCGGCGCAAGACTGACTGCGCGCTGCAACCGGGCGCGATCAGCACGGCTGCCCTGGCCAGGCCTGGCCAGGCCTGGCCGGCCAGTAGACGCACGCCGGCGCGGGATGCAAGGGCAGCGGACAATCCGGGCCGACCATGCCTGCCACCCCCAAAGCCCTGACCGCGTACCGCCCGTTCTGGGCCAAGCGCCTGGGCACCGCACCGTTCCTGCCGATGAGCCGCGCCGAGATGGACGCGCTGGGCTGGGACAGCTGCGATGTGATCGTGGTCACCGGCGACGCCTACGTCGACCACCCGAGCTTTGGCATGGCGGTGATCGGACGCGTGCTCGAGGCGCAGGGCTTTCGGGTCGGCATCATCGCGCAGCCGGAATGGTCGAGCGCCGAACCCTTCGCGGCGCTGGGCAAGCCGAACCTGTTCTTCGGCGTCACCGCCGGCAACATGGATTCGATGATCAACCGCTATACCGCCGATCGCAAGATCCGCAGCGACGATGCCTACACCCCGGGTGGCCTGGGCGGCCAGCGGCCCGATCGCAGTTCGCTGGTCTACGTCAACCGCTGCAAGGAGGCCTATCCCGAGGTGCCGATTGTGCTTGGCGGCATCGAGGCCAGCCTGCGCCGCATCGCGCACTACGACTACTGGCAGGACAAGGTGCGGCGCTCGATCCTGGTCGACAGCAAGGCCGACCTGCTGCTGTATGGCAATGCCGAGCGCGCGATCGTCGAGATCGCGCACCGGCTGGCCGCGCGCCAGGCGGTGCAGACGATCACCGACGTGCGTGGCACCGCGTTCATGCGCCGCAGCGCCGACCCGAGCGCCGAAGGCTGGTTCGAGATCGACTCGAGCGAGGTCGACCAGGCCGGCCGCATCGACGAGCGCATCAACCCCTACTTGACCACGAGCGAGGTCGCGGCCTCGAACGGTCAGACCTGCGACAGCGGCG
>JANOJJ010000362.1:0-1834 GCA_031408155.1 Rubrivivax sp. | reverse complement strand
CGCGTTAGCGATCCGCAGGTCGGCGGACGTCCGCGCCGACCCTCGGATTGCCGATGTATCGCGATCGTTCCGTGCGCCTGCCCCGGCGCGCCCCGCTCCTCGTCGCCGTGACACTTGCAGCGGCCTCTGTCGCCGCGTGCCGAGACGCCCCGGTCGCGCCAATCCCGACGCTCGACGTGACCATCACCGGGATTCCTGTAGGCCAGCCGGGTTTCGGCGTGCAGGAAAATGGGTGGCCGCGGATTCAGTGCCACGTCAACCTCTCGGCGACGTCGGAGGGCACAGGCTCCGGGACCTGGGTCGATGCGACTCTCCGGTGGTTCCCCGGCAACGACACGTCGGAGGTCCCGGACACAACGACGATCGACTCCACGGAGACTCCCGAGTACTGGGATCTTTCGGACATCGTGCCAAAGCAGATGCGTTATGGAAGCATCATCGTCTCGCACAACATCCCGTTCACCGTCATCATCGACTTCCGCTTTCGGATCGTCGGCGCCACGCGGTTGCCCATGAATACCGCTTCGTCGATGTCGTGGGTGACGAACAGCACCGTCTTGCGCTGGGCCTCCCAGATGCCCAGCGTCAGCTCCTGCATCAGCTCGCGCGTCTGGTGGTCGAGTGCGCCGAAGGGCTCATCCATCAGCAGCATGCGCGGGTCGTTGGCCAGCGCACGCGCCAGCGCCGTGCGCTGCTGCATGCCGCCCGACAGCTGCTTGGGGAAGTGCTGCTCGAAGCCCTGCAGCCCGACCTTGGCGATGAACCCGTGCGCCTCCTCGAGCTGCCGCTGGCGCGGCCAGCCACGCTCGCGCAGGCCGAAGCAGACGTTGTCGAGCACGCTCAGCCAGGGGAACAACGTGTAGCTCTGGAACACCATGCCGCGGTCGGCACCGGGGCCCTGGATGTGCCGGCCGTCGAGCAGCACCTCGCCTGCGGTCTGCGTGTCGAGCCCGGCCACGATGCGCAGCAGCGTGCTCTTGCCGCACCCGCTGGGGCCCAGGATGGTGATGAAGTCGTTCTCGGCCAGCTCGAGGTCGGTCGCTTGCAGGGCCAGCATCGAACCGGTGGACGACGCGAAGCGGCGTTCGACGCCACGGATCGACAGCAGGCTCATCGTGCCTGCCTGCCCGGGCCTGACGAGCCCCGTCCCGTTGACGGCATGGGGATGCCCGCGAGCGTGGCATCAGGCGTAAAGTGATCGCCTCGCCGGGCCTTCCGGCGCCGCCAAGGAAGCGAGCCCCCATGAGCCCAGATGCCGCCCTGCCCACCTTCCGCATCGAACCCGGCACCGCGATCGCGCAGACCCAGCCCTTCCTGTCCACGGCGGTCACGCTGGACTCGCCGGCAACCCTGGTGATGACGGATCTGTCGCAGGTGAAGGCGGCGACCATCCAGCCCACGACGTCGCTGCGCCAGGCCGAGCAGACCATGATTCACCAGGGCGTGCGCATGCTCTTCGTGGTGACCGAGTTGCCGTCGATCGAAGGGCTGATCACGAGCACCGATCTGCACGGCGACCGCCAGATGCGCCTGGTCCACGAGCGCCACCTGCATTGGGACGAGTTGTGCGTGGCCGACGTGATGACCGAGGTGTCGGCACTCGACGCGATCGACTTCGACCGTCTGCGCGCGGCCACGGTCAGCAACCTGATCGCCACGCTCAAGCGCTTCGGACGCAATCACCTGCTGGTCCTGCAGTCGGCCGCCGGCAACACCCCACGCCGCGTGCGCGGCGTGATTTCGCGCGCGCAGATCGAGCGCCAGCTCGGCCAGCCCATCGTTCTGAGCGAGATCGCGCAGAGCTTCGCCGAGATCGAGCGCGCGCTGGTCTGAG